>JAJAPY010000004.1:166274-234660 GCA_020523885.1 Candidatus Liberimonas magnetica
ATTTCACCATTATACGCGACTGCCGATGATGTAGTTATGGTGAATGCATACGACACCGCAGGTACAACAAACAAGATGCCAAGAGCTGCCAGCAATAACTTTTTCATGCTTTTACCCTTCTTTTAGTATGACATGGCTTCTATTGTTAAGGATTTTGTAGTATAAAACTGCGCCAAAGTCTTCGTTGTATCTACGCCTAAGTAAATATATAAATTATTGTCACTTGCCGGGGCTGCTTTTGTAGGGTCCTCATTCCAGTAATAACCAGTAGCGTCCCAGATCCTGACATAGGTTGACGTAATATCCCAGGCTGAGCCTAGCGCACCGCCTACATTGGCCCTTCCCTTATCCTGTAGAAACTTCCACATATAGTTCGTAAATCCTGCAGTGCCTGTAACGGGCCTGCTCACCATAAATACCGGCGTTGTAGGTGTAGCTGACGCTACATCCAGCACCATCCAGGATAACGCTAAACCAGATTTTGAGCCATCAGGAGATACATTTTGCCCGACCAAGCCAAAATTATTGAACGCTGCAGTTGAACAAGCCACTGCGCGCTGCGACGGAGTTGCATCGTTATAAAATATCCTGAACCCTGCTTTTGCCGCGGTATTATCTGTGTAGATAACCATTCTCCAGTTTATTAAATTAGTTACCGTAGATTGTACTAAAATATATTGGTTGGCGATCTTATAGCCCGGATTAGCTACTGTAATCCCTGTCCAGGTAAATGAACTCACAGTAACGTTATCTGAACGCCTTTTAATTACCGCAAACCAGGTCTGCATGCCGCCTGACGGCCTCATTTCAGCATTCCAGGCAGTTGCCGATGATGCAGTGATTGTAAATGCATACGACATAGCTGGTACAACAAACAAGATGCCGAGAACTACTAATAATAATCTTTTCATTTTATTCTCCTTGACTTACGTTTCTTTCTTTTGTTCGACGATATTGAGAGCTTGTATAATAATATTAGCTTAAAAGTTCCAAAAAATCAAGGAAAATTTGAAAAATAATTGTAAATTCTATAAGATATTGGATAATTAAGCTGCACCCTGCGTCGGAAAGACCGTATAATAATTATGCTTTTGCCGGGGTCATCGGCCCGGGCAAGTATCCCTTATCTATGTAATTAAATGCTAAATCAAATGAAAATGTCTTTAAAAAAGCTATTAAAATAAACAAAAGGCAACAGGGGAAACACAGTGCCCTTTTAATTTTTATGCTGCGCTTTGGATCGCGTTGATAGCTGCTGCGTCAAAAGACGGCTTTACACGTTCAATAAGACCAGGGAACTTCCTATAATATACAAATCCCTGTAAAAGAGCCTCTGCGGTTAAACCACGGCTCTGCAATATTTTGGTAATAGGAGTAGTGGCGATTTCAGCAATAACTGCGTCCTTGAACTTAGTAACTGCTTCCAACGATATCTCTTTAGCTTCCTCTTGTACTTGTGCATTTTCAGTTTCCTTAATAAGCTTGAGCTGGCCATAAGCCACTAAGGCCTTGTCTTCAGTAAACTCCTCGCCCCGGGTTACGACTGCTATACCTGCGCCAATTAAAAGGTTCATGATTTCCAGGTACGCTGACTCTTTAACACTTGCATCCCCACCAGCGTCGTACCGTTCAAGAGCACGCTTTATACCATAGCTGCTGAACTGCCGGACAATTTCTACTGTTTCATTCATGCCGGCTATTCTGGCTGCCTTATCCTGCGTAAGATAATTACTCACCGCGGCAATCAATGTTCTCGCATTCTCTATACTTGGGATTTCTTCTTTGCTAAACACCCGGGTACCTTTTAACTGCTGATCTAAGGCAAGAGCATCACCGGAAAGTTTTGCACTGGTGAAGGCATGTTTTAGGGTATCGGCAAACTGCTGTAATGTAATACGTGACCTTTGGTTAACCTGAACCGGAAGATCGCTGTCTGCACAGATGTTTCTCCCGCTGCCAATTGCCGTATTAAGGGCAGCTGTAACCTCATCAGCGGTTACTTCTTTAGTCTCAGGCAGTACAAACCGCAGAGATACATCTTTATCCAAAGCATTTATGCTTCCTTCATGCCCGATTGCAACAATTGCCTGTGGTCTAATGCCTAATTCTTTCATTCGTACAACC
Organism: Candidatus Liberimonas magnetica; assembly: GCA_020523885.1. Classification (NCBI taxonomy): domain Bacteria; kingdom Pseudomonadati; phylum Elusimicrobiota; class Endomicrobiia; order Endomicrobiales; genus Candidatus Liberimonas; species Candidatus Liberimonas magnetica. Next base: position 168,399 of record JAJAPY010000004.1, read on the forward strand.
AGCCCTTCCGTACATAAAACCTCTACAGGTAGAGACAGTGTGACAAAACCAGCCGGTATGCGTGCCTGTTCGGCCTGGGCAGCTGTCTGCTGAGCATCTTTAAATCTATTCATAAACGATGTAATATCGTCAGCACTTACTTTATAGCCAAAGGAAACCACTATGCCGGACTCTCCATAGTCAGCTGCTTTCATGACACCCTCTACCGCTGTATTGACCTGCTCCGGGTCCGGTACCGTAAGCCCAAGTTTATATCCGCGCGCACACCACAAAGCATAGGCTTGCTGGTCAGTTAGTGATAATCCTTTCTTAAACTCGTTGAAATTTGCCTGCTGTTGAGCATCCTCAAGTTTAGGTATAGTGCCGGCAGGCACAGCGTCCGGGTTTAAGGAAGCATCTGGTTTTATCAATCCAGCTACTATTGCATTTTTTACCTTGCCGGACCACAACTTCGAGCTTTGAGCGACAATGTCCGGCAGTTTCTCTACTGTAAGTCCCTGTTGAGCTAATTCAACAATTATATCCAGTTGAGGTTCAACTCCCGCGCCTCTGACTCTTCGTGCCTGGCCATAGGCTTGGACTAAACGCTGGGTATCTTCCGGCTGGTATACACAGTCCACGTTTTGTGAAGCTTGTATATCTGAATTATTTCCGCTTGCTGCTACCATTACCCCGGCATACCTCAGCCGGGCTTCAATGTCCTTAAGTTCAGGGAAACTCAGGCTCAAATTACCCGAGGTTACCTCCAGTTCGCTTTTTTCCGGCAGATTTACCGGATCGCTTCCTATATTAACAACAATACCATCAAAAACATTTTCAGCGTCACGAGAGGACCCCAAAAGCCTCTGCCTGAAACTGTTCTCGCCAGCCAGCAGTGCTTCTTTACCCCTGTGTTCAACCAGAGTAAGCAAGAGGGACCACCGCGCACCGGCCGTTGCGGCAGAAGAACTATTTAACGCCTCCGCAACAGCTTGCGGCGTCAAACCTTCAGGCAATTCGTCAGGCACTGCCAACTGCAGCTCCACACGTCCATCAACCCATTTATGCGCAAATATCCGTAAAGATACTTTTTTTCCGTTTACGGTTATCACTACAAACGGCACCTGATTCTCCCCGTCTGCTGTATAATCTTCCATACCGCCGGTTTCTTTTATCTCTGTCTCTGTATAAACCTTCGGAGTTATCTCTATAACCGGCACTCCGCTCCAGTTTAACCACTCCGCGGCAACTTCGCCAAAAGCGACGCACGCTTTGCCGTCCAATGCCCCTAATAAAGTATTAGGGTAGGGTAAGTCCAATATTACCCGCACTGCCTTACTAACGGCCTCTTTGGGTCTGACCATAGCTTTCACTGCCACCAACACCACAGCCCCGGCGCTTATACCAAGCCGGCCCGAAGAGAAGGTGTTGATAGCTTGAACTTGTGTGAGGGACAAATTGAGAGGTTTAAAAGTATCATCGTATGCCCAATCAATCAACTGTGATAACATGGCCTGATATGGCTCTGCTTGATTAAGCTTCAGCCGTTCTTTCAAATTTTGTGAAGTTGGATAGACAGGTGCGGACTTACCGTCCGGGCCCGGTTTATTAAGGCCAAGGGCAAGGCCGCGAAGGCTTTCCTGGATTTCTTTTGAATTCCCATTCGACGTCAGTAAGGAAAAAAACGCATCCCAATAGGGAGTTAGCATGCTGTTGGTAATGCCGCCTTCAAACTCAATGTCGCCGCAACCAACAAACAATACCAGCCGCCAAAACTCCAGCAGTAATTCCCTGATTGGTATAACACGGCTTGTTTGGGTAGTAGTATAACTGGCCAATGACGTATTTTTAATACCGGCCTTTCTGCATAATTTCTCAAACATTTTAAAAGTACGCAGTTGAGCATATGGTGCCTGATTGATTATCACTGAAAGAGGGCGGGAAGATGCCTGGGCAAGTTTCTGTAAAATATCAATACTTTTTACCGCATTTTCAAATGAGCTCCTTGACTGGTCTTCTATAAAACATGTTTGGGATTCTCCTGGTTGGGTTGCAAGTTTGATCTCCAATTCATATTCAAAAAGCAGTCTAATGAGTTTGGCCTCTGTGATACCTAATTCTTGAATCTTACTATAAAAAGGTTTAAATCCCGGTTGGGCATATTTTGTTTCAATACCAGCCGCTTCTTCCACCCATCCGGCAATCTGTGCTTCTGTGAGCTGCGTTCCGGTAAGTGAACTGAATTTTTCCTGCCCCAGACGTTTAAATACCGAAGCTATTAACTCCGGTGTACCCTTCCCAACCCCGCCGGTTATGATTAATTTCGGCTTTTTGGCCATTGAATTATATACTTCTATGGCATCGAGTATAACCTCAATATCATTATGCCCGCAAACGACCATAACATCTGCCTGTACATTTTCTTTTGCTGCGCTTGCCTCGAGGTTCTTCCCTGCCAACAGGGCAAGAAGTTTTTCTGCCTGTGCTAATCCTGCCTGCAACGGGGACGGGTTTTCCATGTGCATCTGGAGTTCTGCCCGGACCCTTTCTGAATAGATATTTGAAGGATCAACATTTAGCCGGTTAGCAACGCTTGCCCTGCCTGCATTATCTCCCGTGGTACTTCCCCATTGGGTGTTGGGTGCATTACCCTCCCAACTCCACAGCCTTTCCCCTTTCTTATGCGAAAGGTTCCAGGCTGCATGCGCGGCTATGTTGGCAAGCTGGCTTATACTCAAACTTGACAACCCTATATCAGGAAACATCTCAAGCCCAAGCATTACGTTTTTTCGTATAATTTCTGCAAGCTCTTCCTTAGTATCAATCCCCTGGGACCTTAAATATTCAATGCCTTCTTTGCCAAGCCATTCTTTCCCAAACTTATCTCCACTCATAATCTGATTTGCAAGAAATTCTGCTAATATTTCTATGCCTTTAACACCTGCTAATGCAGGGACACTGCACTCTGCCAGTCTCATCAAAAAATAATCTATAGAATACATGCCGTTAATCAGTATCTTGCGCTCTTCTGCTGTAGTTGGTCCGTGTTTATCTATAAACGCTTCTATACTTTCTCTTCCGCCTTTACGAGCTTTCTCAACCTGCTCCATCTCTGCTATGGGAGCATATATCTCGGCTGCTTCTTTATTGTATCTTTCCTTTTCTGTTTCGGGCAGGGTTTCCCATTTTGCAATTATGTTTTCTGCCTGATCTGGGTACCTGACCTTGATATAGTTCATTACTGATTCAATGCCGGATTTAGAGACTATTTTTGGCTTAGTCTTTTCATAGCCTGGTATAAAAGTAACCCTGGTATCAGCATTGGGACGTATCTGTACAGTGTATACCCCGTTATTATTTGCAAACCAGACCCCAAGCGGGCCAATATTATATGACCTGCCGAATTCCAAATTAGTATTTTTATCTCCTTTAGGGCTGTGTACAGAAAAAGTTATCTTCCCATCCTTAAGCGAGATCAAACCCGGCAGTAAGTTTCTTTGCTTAGGCTCAATAATGATTTGCATATCACCGCTAAATTTTTTCTCAAAGCGGTCAACGGAACCTTCAGTAAATCCATTTTCAGATATTTGCATATTCTCACGGAAGTCGGCTTTAAAACTGACAACATTTACAATTGATTTGCCGGGCCTTTTATCAGCAAGGCTTATGCGCACCCTAAAACAGCCATCGTTTATCTTGCTTATGTTCAATATAAAATGCCCAACTGTAAAACTGCGCACCTTTGTCGGTACCTGCACCTTTTTACCTTGGAAGTCTTTTCCCTGGAACACCATATATATTTTCCCATCTTCAATATTCATGGTGACCATGGATTTCCCGGGGATAACTAGATATATCTTTTTGTCATTATCCAATATTACTTCACTACTTCCGTTTGTTTTGGACAGCTCAACTGTTGTCTTTTTTGCCTCAAAATCAAGGTTAAGCATGTTTTCTGTTTCTGCAACTATCATGTGCTGAGACTGGCTTAATGGTTGTCTCCATGAAAACGAAAAATCTTTTATTGATATGCCTCTGCCTGTCCTTTTAATATTCAATATCAACTCTATTGTATCCTGCTCAGGTTTTTCGCCTATACTGACAATTTGTCCGTTCCTGTCCATATATACATGAACTCTTGAGAACCAGTTTTCTGCCCCGAGAGAGTGAATGTCTATCTTCTTTAGCATTTCAACGTTTTGCTTAACGATTTTTCTCTGTTTTGCTGCAGCACTCCTACCTGCCAGAGAATATATGCTTGCCTGTACAACGCTTGTAAAATCCTTGCCCGGGAAAAGGTATTCAAGTATCTTCCTCATACTATCGTTTACTTTAAAAGTTGTTCTAGCGATTATGTGTGCAAGAGCATCATCTGATTTTTTAATCAGGTTTGATTCGTCGGCATATTCAGGTTTTGCTTCGGCTGTATGGTGTATATAGCGGTGGTATGATTCTATGAATTCGTCTGTCCCAAGCCCTGCAACTAACTGTTTTATTCTTTCCGGATCTTTAACTAAAGCATCAAACTCATCCAGCTCTTTTTGTGACTGGATATTCCTGTATTTCTCGTTCAGCCAGTAATAATTGAAATCCCTATTGTCACCTTTTCTTGCTACAGATTCGTTTATTTCATGAATTATCGCAGTCTCTCTTTCCTTAGGATTAAAATATTCAGAAAACCCGTGCGCCACATCTATTACTATACTGCCTTGTGCTGATTCTTCTTTATTAATAGTAGCAAAACCTACTGTAGTCTGGTCAATATAGAGAATATCGCCTTTGCATTCCCTTATTTTTACCGGATATTCAACTCCGTTAATAATGACCTTTGTTTCATTTTGTTTTATATAAACCCTTTCTTTAGGTATTTCTGCAAGTATGGCAAATCCCATATTCCCGGCAATTTCCTGAATTTTACCTGCCAAAAGCAGTTGTGCCACTGGCCCTAACACCTGTAAAATAATACTGTACATATTTCTGCCAAGACCCTGGTTGGGAGAACTATCAACTTTTATAACTTCTTTCTTTCTTGATTCATCCAACCTGTATTTTATTGCTAATTTAAAATATTCTAAATCGTCATTTTTTTCTCCGCCAAGAATTCTTAAAGCATTTGCAAAAATCATTGAAACAGTAAACAGGCTTGCCAAAATTACAAGCTCTGTTATTCCTGTCCTAAATAACATATACGTACCCAGCCCAAAAACAAGTTCTCCCACCCAGCCGGCTGGAGCCAGCCAAAACAGTTCATCTAAAAATACAGGAATCGGTGAATTATACTTAACTCCAGGCTTTACTGGCCTAAAGTTTTTTAGAACTTGAATTTCAGCATAAGGAAAACCTAAAATCCTTGCAACAAGCCAATGGAATAGTTCATGCATAAAAACATACGGCAACGCTATATAATATGCCATATAATTTAAAGGCTTCGGAATTATTCCAAAACCTAAATTAGTACGGCCTTGAGCTGCCCCTGCGGTTTTGGTGTCAGACTTGACTCCATTGACTAATTGGGAGAGTACAGCGGAGGTGTCAACATCTCTTGACAATTTTTGTATAGTGACGATTAACCGGGATGCGGCAGGATCCTTTTTCATGGTTAGGCCGTCTATGCGGTTGCCCCGGACATCTATAAAATAAATCTCATCGCCGCTTTTTTGAATGTCAACCGCACGGTCTAATACGGTATGCAGATATCCGGCATACGTGTCCACCTCTTTGATAGCCGGCATAGCACCACTTTCTGTCACCATACGAATTTCCGTGCATGATTCGCCGTCCGCAGCTTTAGTGCAAAGCACAAATGCTTTGACAGTATTAGAGAGATCTTTGCCCTGATTTAGCGGTTCTGCGCACAGATGTGAAAATCTGCCCCATACTGCCATATGCGGAAAATGCCCTTTGAAAAACTCCCAATCCGCGCTCTTTATGGTGCCGTCCGCGATAAGTTTTTCCGCTGCAGCGAGTAACTTTTCCCATCCATCGTTGTCCTTTCCAGGATTCGTCAAGAACGCTGAGACAAGCCTTCCCAGGCGTTTCTCAAACATAGGTGCAGATTCTGCTAAAGCTTTAATTTTTCCTTTAAACTCTTCAATACTACACCCGGTTAAAGTATTCAACTTACTTGAAATTTCAAACAGATAATCAAACGGCCGCTTACGGCACCAGCCAGTACTTGCAGAATCAAACACCCAGAAAAGAGCGTTTGCTTTAAACAGCCTTTCAAATTTTGCCTGGTCAATAATGCCTTGAGGTGCGATATAAGTCCGGAATTCAGGGTCCTCAAACAACTCATAAAATGAATCGAGAGGCAATTCCCCTATCCCATGTGATCCAAACCTGAGATGGGTCTTAATAAGCCAATATATTTCGTCACGTTCCTCAACATCCAACGCAAGATTGCCGATTATATTAAATCTTCTTATGAATTCCGCGCTTGTTATTTCATGTACTTTAGTGGTTACATGTACTACTTGTTCATCGCACTTGCCTATGTCATGGAACAAGGCAACAAAGGCCCATTTTCTAAATACGTCAGCATTTAAAATACCCTTACCCTCGCCCATCATATCTTTAAGCCTGGCAAATACTGTGTTATCCTCCTGGCTATATAATGCCCCTATCCCCCCTGCCTGCCGGGTATCCTGGCCATCCTGCATGCGGTACATCTGAAGGAAAGCACAAAAAACACGCAATGTGTGGTTAGTAACGATATCTAATGCCGTCTTCTCGCCTTCGGTTAATTTGTCATTTTTAATCTGCACGGCAACGTCCGTAAATAGTTCTGTAAGCAAGGTTTTTAGTTCTGTTTTTTCAAGCGTTTTTGCCAACTCATCAATGTTAGCCGGTAACTCATCTAAACTATTGACTCCAAAGATATCCAATACTTTATCCGGCTCGCAGTAACCAAGTACCTGCCTGACAACACTATCCATGTCTCTTGCATCAGAGGATTTTTTGGGGTGAGCAGAGTCGAGTTTTCCGTTATCGATTGTTCCTTTTTCAGCATTATAGGTATATTCGGCTCCCACATCGCCCTGGATGGCAACGGCTATGGTGTACGTTTTTAAAGTTGCAGTTGGCAATACTGTTATGGCAATACCAGTGTCTGATGGAAAAGACTGTTTAAATAAATCATTGACCTCGGAAATCTTTCCTTTCTTAAGTAGTTCCTGAATTGCATTTATTTTTAACACTATTTCTGCATATTCCCCGGCTGCTGTAACTTTGTCCCATTTTCCATTATGCTGTGCAAGCAAATCAGTAAGCTGTTTCAGTGCCAGGGCAGTAATGGGTTGGTGGGAAGGAATAAAGCTAGTTTTTATAGGTTCGGCTGATTCTTTGCGCAGAGCGTCTGTTTCTTTCTCCAATAACTCCTGGTATATGGTTTCTGCAGAGTCAGTGCCCTGGGTAACATTTGGAGTGATAATCACATAGGAGAGGTTGCGCTCTTTCATAAGACCGGTAAGTCCCTGGGTGTGGAAACCGCCTGTAACCAGCACCACAATTTCAGACTTGCTCAGCAGCTCTGAAATTGGGTTCTGAGTCCGAGGTTCGGTGCGTCCCTGGGCTATAAAGCGGAAGTTTGGAGTAAGTTCTACCTGTCCCCTGCCCCCTGCCCTCTTCTGTATATCGCAGTTATCAAGCAGGCATTCGTTGCGGGTAACGTTTACCTTATAGTACTCGCCAAGGAGCGCAATGTCTTTATCAAACTCTGAAAGCTTATAATTACCGACATACTTAGCCCATAAAAGCTCAAATTTAGGGAAATTTGCCAGGACATAATTATAATCGTCAAATGAGACTTTATAGCCGATGAAATCCCTTAGATACTTTACAAATCCTGCCAAAAACACTATATCGCGCTCGCTCTGCTTGAGTATAAGGCGAAAATGTATTTCGTTTTCCAGGCGCTGCTCTTCGTTAATGAGTTCAAGAGGGTTAACCGCACCAGTTAGCGCCATGTGCTCGAAGAACCTCTTTAAATTGGGATATTCAGCTGTCAGAGAAGGGTTCTGTGCCGCTATCTTTGAGAGGTACAAATATAGTTCATTAGCTTTTGAGAAGTTAGAGGTATTGTTTAGGAGCATTTGATAGGTGCTGTATGGCAGTTTCTGCTTGAGCAAAGCTATGAATGCCTGGAGTTCAACACCTATCTTTTTAAAATTAAGTTCTTTGGCAACATTGAATGTTCTTGAAAAACTAGAGACATTTTTAAAGAGCGCCAGGTCTATATCAAGCTTCTGCGAGTAATCTTCTATCTTTTTATAATATTGTTGAGGCTTTATTGTGCCGTCTTTATATTTCTGAACAAGTCTTTCAAATTTCTTGTTTTTGGAGTTGTAGTACCGTTCTTTTAGGATATCGATATCGGATGAAAGGGTATCTACATGCTCCTGCAGGGATTTCTGTTTTTGAATAATAGATTGTAATCTCAAGAGGTTTTCAGTGTGTAGTTTTCTATTTTCCACGCCAACAAGCAGGTTTGGCTTGCCTGACTGGGCTGAGTAATACTCAGGGCCTGTGAGTTTGCCGCTGTCAATAAGAGCATCCAGTATCTTGTTGCGTATATCCTGGTCCCTTACACCTGTAAGCCAGGATGTATCGAGAGCCCCGCTTGCACCCTCTACGTACACCTGTTTAAGGTTGTACTTCTGATCCAGGCTTGCAAGTATCTTTGCAATATTTTTCTGGACCTCAGGATGGCAGTGCAGGTCCTGGATGTTTATTACAACCTGTTTTGGCAGGTTGGTATCTGCGAAAGCTCCGTCCAAATTACCTGATGGCACGCTAGACTCGAAGCTAATGTCCTTGCTTTCAGCCTCTGTATGGGTTTCCGTAATCCGCCCAACTTGTGCTGGAAGTATAAAGCTGTCAAAGATCGTTTTTACATCCGGGACACTGCTCTTCCTTGGTTCAAGCGCTCCGTAAGCTGGCTGCGCTATCACCGATGTCAATATAAAACATATACAGGTAATCAAAGATATTATCTTTTTAAGGGTGCATACCCCGCATGACCTTCGGAAATCACGCGCTCTTTGAGCAATAAAAAAACCTAACCCAAAAGTATAGGTTAGGCTGATCTTCCTTATACGAGAATACATAAGAACGCTGTCAATTGCCCCGCGGGGAAGAATATAAAACAGTAATAAAAACAATAAAAAGATCAGCGGTGGGTCATGCGGAATGCGGGACAGAGTTGATTGTAATTTAACAATGCAAGTTAAACCTCGGGTTTGCAATACTAAGTTGGTTATAGTTGAAGTCAGGAGATTGAATTTGACGTTTTTTGAATTCTCAAGTCTTAGTGCAGTGCCTGCTATTCTTGGCTGGGATGAAGCAGCATGCGAACTTTTCCGTTTTGAAGATGTAGTCTTTAGGGGTATTTTAAACGGAGAGTTGCTTAAAACCATTTCAAGAAGTGCAGTTGATGCCTTGGATAGATAGTTTGTTATCTGAAAGCTTGACTTGAACACATCGCCTGCACTGTCAAAAGCGGTATTCGGGCACACATCCGGTAATGCAGCCAAAGGGCTTATCATCTGAACTATAAAACAAATAATGAGTGCTCCAATTAATATAAATTTCATAAAATAAATATTGTCCATACTACAGAAAAATCATTATATAATATATATATTTCATTATTGTAAAAAATTCAAGTAGAAAATGTAAAATATTTCAAAATTTTGTTAACTACGCCCTGCGGATCAGGCAGGCTGGTTATTATTAGCACCAAAAAGGATGCCCGCCATTGGAAGACTCTAAAATAATGCAGTATTCTGTTATTATTGATTTTATGCTTTGGATGGGATTTTCTATAGGGTGGGTGAACCCCAAGCGTGCGCACGTGCCGTGCGCACAAAAACAGCACCCTTTTACAGGGTGCTGTTAAAAAATATATTTTTTGTCTAAAAAGAATACTTAACTTGCCCGTAGAACAAGCGCCCTATTGCAAAACTGCTTTCATCCGGAAGATTTATGCCTCTTGGGTACTCATAGTGGGAGTTATTAAATAGATTAGATGCAGACAAAGATATGAGCGTATTTTTTGATAACTTATAGTTTAATTTCATATTCAAAACAGCATAAGGGTCAACATCCGCCAGATACTCATTGCCTGAACCGTCGCTGATATCATAGATCGCTTTATCAACCCAGTTAGCCGTAACCGCGAAAGACACAGCTTTTCCAAGGTCTGCATTTAACCCTATATTGGCTTTGTGCTTGGGCACATCCATGCGTGTAGCGTCTTTTTCGTTTATTAAAGCAGTTGCTATATCGTCTTCCGTATTTTTTATGGTTATATAGGAATAGTTTAAAACCGCAGACAAACCTTTTATAACAAGCAGGTTAAATTCAAGCTCGCTTCCGTATCCATCTGCTTTTCCAGCATTTGCATAGCTGCTAATGAGCTGTTTTGTAAGCAAACCTCCGGGTGAACCGGGAAAAAGGTCGTTGGCGTCGTAGTAAGTCGGAAGAGAAGTCACCGTGATAAATTCGTCGTACTGGTTATAAAACACATTTGCGCTCATTTTAAAGCGTTCTTTCCCGTGGTTAAGATATCCGATTTCCACAGATTTTATGCCTTCCGCTTTAAGATCGCTGTTTCCCCTAACGATAGAAGTGTAAGGTATAGACACACCAGGTATAAGAGCCACCGAATAAGTACCGTTCTGTGTCCAGTCTATGTACGACTGCACTAAAGAGGGCTGGCGGAAGGCTTTGCTTGCAGATAATCTTAGGGTGTTGTTATTATCGAAATTATAGGCGATGCTTCCTCTTGGGGAAATAGTTTCTTTTACAAGAGGGTGCATATCATACCTGCCTCCGACAGAGATCAATAGTTTGTCCGAAGGTTTAAACTGGTCTTCCGCAAAGACTGCCCATAAGCTCTGGGACAAGGCGGGGACATACCCACCTGAAATTACACGGTTATACCTGCCGTTCACACCCCATAAAATAGAGTGTTTGCTTGCAAGATCGATGGAATGCTGGATTTCTGCATCAAGCGACGAACCTTTCCATGACTTATTTTCATTCGATCTGATATTTAATATGCTGCCAGCATTTTCTTCTTTATAATAGGTCCTGAATTGAAGAGTTTTGTAACTCCAGTCAAACCTCATATAATCAAGATCTCCCGTAAAATTGGCTGAACCCAAATCCTCTCCCAGAAAAAACCGGTAATCTATAACGTGCGACCTTCCGGCAGACAGAGCAAGACTTTGATTTTCACTATATTTATATTCAACAAAGGCATTCCCCTTTGAGATATCACCTGCGCTTTTTGAATCATCCTGCCATTTGTTCATCCTGTTCCATTCTCCGGAAACCTTGTATGAAACCTTATCTCCTACCCAGGCATTCATGACCGAAGGTATAAGGATATTCCTGTTGCCCGCTATCAAAGAAACGTGCGTGCCGGCTATTTGTTCTGGTTTTTTCGTGATAATATTTATCAGCCCGCAATAGGCATTTGCACCGTACAGGGAAGAACTGGGCCCTCTTATGATTTCTATCCTGTCTATTTCTTCAAGCCCTACCTGCATGAGCGGCCAGAACACATAACCGTACGCATCCCAGTAAACCGAACGGCCGTCGATCATAACCAGCAGTTTGTTGCTTAAAACACCGTTAAACCCGCGTATGCTTACCTGCTGGTCCCTTTCATCAAAAGCCATGACTTCCATACCGGGAACCATCTTGAGCAGGTCCGGTATGGTAAGCGCACTTGAATTCTCTATATTTTCCGAAGTAATAACACTTACTGTAGCAGGCGCATCTGAGAGGCTCTGAGCTTTCTTGGAAGCGGTCATTACCGAGATGTCCATGAACATAAGCTCTTCGACTGAACGCACCTCTTCTGCAAAGGACAGGTTCGCGAAACAGAAAACAGAACCTAAAACAACTGCAATTGTTCTTTTCATCTTTTTCCCTCCATTTTTGTTTTCATCTTTTTTCATCTATCTTTGGACATTATCTTTGTTTTACAAATGTTACTTAAGAATGATAAGCTAAAAATAACATATTGATTAATCCTTGTCAAGTTGCCGGTGTCAGATGTTGGTGTCAGACATGCCTAACCTGCAGAAACGTTTCCGGATAACCATAGGTTTTTATGTTTGACAAGTTCTCAAACTGACAAGTTCTCAAACTTGACTTTTTTACAAAAATTTTATATAAAATAATAACAATATTTGAACTTACTTCTATGTTCAGGGCGATGGAACTCACCTATTAACCGCCGTAAAGAAACCGATCTTAAAGGCTAATGGTTCCTACAAACTCAAGTATCTAAAATTATCGAAGTGCTTTTTTTCTTTTGGAGTCTTGAAATGATTCATCAGCTGTTTTTTTCTATACCTAAACTATTTACAGCCGACCCTTTGTCTCTTTTTTTTGTTTTTGTGATCCTGCTTATATCAGCCCCTTCAGCGATCTATTCGATAAATTACTTAAAAGGCGAGTATTCCGGAAAAAAAATAATTTATGCCTGGGTGATGCTTTTTGCCTTTATAGTATCGATGCTTCTGGTAGTCACTTTCAACAACGCTTTCTTCTTCTTATTAGCCTGGGAGATCATGTCCCTGGTATCTTTTTTCCTGGTGGTCTTTGACACCGGACAATGGAAATCCGTAAAAGCCGGAATTATATACATAATAATGACGCATCTAGGTACAGCTTTTATAACCGCAGCCTTTGTCCTGATGTACAGGCACGCTCATTCGTTCGATTTTGCGGCTATGAAACAGGCTTGCCGGATAATGCCTCAAAACACAAAGGACCTGTTGTTTTTGTTGTTCCTGGCCGGTTTTGGAACAAAAGCCGGGATAGTGCCGCTCCATATCTGGCTGCCGTACGCGCACCCGCAGGCGCCAAGCCATATATCAAGCCTTATGTCCGGCGTGATGATAAAAACAGCGATATACGGGCTCATAAGATTTGTTATCATTATTCTCGGGGTAAACACTTTCTGGTGGGGCAACCTCATACTTATAATTGCCGCTGTTTCCTGCCTTGTAGGCGTAATGTACGCACTTATGGAACACGACTTAAAACGCCTCCTTGCATACCACAGCGTAGAAAATATCGGAATAATTCTTCTTGGGATAGGCGCATCTATGGTGTTTTTAAGTTTAAACATGCCTGTCCCTGCCATACTTGCGATGTCCGCAGGCTTGTATCATTTAATGAACCATGCAGTATTTAAAAGCCTTCTTTTCCTATGCGCAGGAAGCGTTTATAAAAGCACTGGATCAAAGGACATGGAAAAACTCGGAGGGCTCATTAAGACAATGCCCTGGACAGCTTTTTCTTTTCTTATAGGTTCTATGGCGATATCCGCACTGCCTCCGCTAAACGGGTTTATAAGCGAGTGGCTTACTCTTCAGGCCCTTTTTGCAGGCATCCTGCACGGAGCCTCTGGAAGTACAAGGGTCCTTATGTCCGTCTATGCATCCGCCCTTGCACTTACAGGAGGGCTTGCCGCAGCATGCTTTGTAAAAGCGTTCGGGATAACCTTTCTTGCCGTGCCCAGAAGCGAACAGGCAAAAAATGCGAAGGAAGTCCCTTCCACAATGGTTTATGTTACGGTTTCTATGTCCGTTCTGTGCATTTCTTTGGGGATTTTTGCCGTTCCGGTCTTAAAGCTTCTTAGCGAGATCTCAGGATATATAACAGGCGCAAATACGGCAGGTTTAAGTTTTTCGCTCAACAACTTTATAATAACACCCCAAAACAACAGCGGTATATTCCTGTCCGGCCCGCTTATGGCGGCTGTGCTGGCCTTGGTCATCATGACTGCGGGTTTTTCGGCATACCTGATACTTGGCAAAAGAAAAGTAACGGCCGCAAGCACCTGGGGCTGCGGGTATTACAACCTTGATTCAAGAACTGAGTATACAGCCACTGCATTTTCAAAACCGTTCCGGATAGCTTTGAATTTCTTCTACAGGCCGTACAGAAAAACAGAAGAAGTAAAAGATTCTTATTACCATATCAAATCCCGCAAATACGAAACTTCGATCACTCCGGTATTTAAAAATTATATATATAAATCCATATTAAAGAGGGTTTTCGGAACTGCAAACCTTTTAAGAAGGCTCCAGTCCGGAAGCATTCATTTTTACCTGGCGTATATTTTCATTGCCCTTGTTCTGTTGCTGGTTTTTATAAACAAATTCTAGTATAGGAATTTGAAAATCCTATATATGTAATCACTATAATCTCTGTATAAAATCTGTGTAATCAAGAAGTTAATTATGATCAAAATAACTCTTATTCTATTTCAGGTACTGTTGTTAATCACGGTTTCTCCTCTCTTGAGCGGGGTTATAAGAAAAATTAAAAATACCCTGCGCATGAGGCAAGGCGCAGGTATCTTTCAGCCGTATTTTAATTTTTTCAAGCTTCTTTCAAAGGAAGAAGTGGTCTCAGAAAATACGTCATTTATCTTTACCTGCACTCCTTTCATAGTCTTCGGTTCGGTTACGACCGCATTGTTCATTATCCCTACGATAGCTTCTAATATTTCATTTAATATTATGGGCGACGTGCTTGCAGTTATATTCTTACTGGCTTTGGGCAGGTTTTTTATTGCACTTGCAGCCATAGATGCAGGCAGTGCATTCGGAGGCATGGGGTCTTCAAGGGAAATGTTCATAGCCAGTTTTACAGAACCCGTAGCCCTTCTTGCACTTTTTACCGTGTCTGTGACAAACGGTTCTACGGGCATGGACGCAATAAGCGCAAGCCACCCGGTCCATCTGTCAACGGTTATCGCGGGTGCTGCCCTTTTTATAGTAATGATCGCCGAAACTTCAAGGCTGCCGGTCGACAACCAGGAAACCCATCTGGAACTCACCATGGTCCATGAAGCCATGGTTCTGGAATATTCAGGGAGGTCCCTTGCCCTGATAGAACTGGCAAGCCACGTAAAACAGATCATTTTTTATGCCCTTATCGCCAATATCCTTATACCTCCCGGAGCGATAGCCGGCCTTGGCCTGTTTGAAGTATTAACGAGAACAACTGTGTTCGCCTTAAAAATATTTTGTATCGGCGCAATAGCAGGTATAGTTGAAGTTTCAACTGCGAAAATGCGCCTTTTCAGAGTGATTGATTTTCTTGCTTTCGGGTTTGTCCTGTCTTTTATTTCTATGATCGCGGCAGTTGCGGGGTTTTAAATGAACCCCGCCCTTCCTTTTAACATAAGGAAGAGCGGGCTTTAAGTTACATAAAATATGTAGGAGGAAGGGCTGGGTGAATTTATTTTTAGCATTGATCATTATTTCAACTTATACGATGGTCATTTCAAAGCGCATAAGCGCCCTTATCAACGGTTTTATGTTCCAATCTTTTTTCCTTTTTTTGTTGACTCTTTTTATAGCCGCAGGGACAAACAGCGGCGAGCTTTATTTTGTTGCCGCGCTAATTTTACTGCTTAAGGTTTCGTTAATACCGTATTTTCTGTCCTGGATAGTCAAGAAATTAAAGATCGAAGAGAACGCCGGGCTTTTTATAAACCCCCTGCTGTCACTTATCGCCGCATTGTCGTTGTCATACCTGGCATATATGTTTGCGACAGGGCTGATGGGCATGTATAACAAACCGGCTATGATCTCGTTTACAATATCTTTGTCTGTCATATTAATAGGCCTGTTCATCATGGTTTTCAGGATGAAGGCCATTACCCAGGTCCTAGGCCTTCTTGTCATAGAAAACGGGCTTTTCCTTGCAGCAGTAGCCTTATGCGGCAACATGCCTTTCTTTGTCGAGATAGCGATATTCTTTGATATTTTTGTCTGCGTAATAATACTCGGGATTTTTGTATATAAAATAAACACCTTATTTACTCACATTGACGTGGGTAAATTAACGAAATTAAAAGGCTAGGTTTAAAATGGAAGCTATTCTTATACTCGGGATAATAGTTTTTTTAGCGATCGTCCCGTTATTTTTAAAGGATGCCAGAAAGATCGGCATTTTAAATTCCGCAGGATACTTTGCGGTTATGGTGTTTGCCTTGCACTTAAGCCTTAAACTCCTGAAAGGAACGATTTTATTTTATAATTTCTTCTATCTGGACTCACTGAGCGGTTTTTTTATCCTCTTAACATCAATAATAAGTTTTGCCTCTTCACTCTATTCTATTGAATATATAAGTGCTGACATTGATAACAACACGATATCAAAAAAAGAGTCCAGGTTGTATTATGCTTTATTTAATCTGTTCACATTTACTATGATCTTTGCCACAACGGTAAATAATGTTGGCATAGTCTGGGTTTCTATTGAAATGACAACCCTTGTTTCAGCTTTCTTAGTAGGCTTCTACGGTAAAGAAGAATCAGTTGAAGCTGCCTGGAAGTATATAATCATCTGTTCACTAGGCATATCGCTGGCACTTTTAGGCATAATACTTTTGTATTACACGGTTTCGACTAACGGCGGAATAAGGAGCCTTAACTGGACAGATATGCTTGCTGTTGCCCACAAACTTGACCCTAAGGTTTTAAAGATAGCGTTCATATTTATTCTTGTGGGTTACGGGACTAAAGCAGGCATTGCACCTATGCATACCTGGCTGCCCGATGCCCACAGCCAGGCGCTTACCCCTATAAGCGCACTTTTATCCGGTGTACTTTTAAAAACCGCCCTTTATGCGATACTTAGATTTATAATGATCATAAATAGGCCTCTTGGGCCGGATTTTTCAGGCAACCTTTTGGTCTTTTTCGGGATCTTCTCCCTGGTCATAGCCGCAGGGTTTATCCTGGTGCAAAAAGATATTAAAAGGCTTCTTGCATACCACAGCGTAGAACATATAGGCATTATTTTGTTCGGCTTAGGTATCGGAGGGCCTTTAGGTTTATACGGAGCAATGTTCCACATGTTCAACCACGCTGTTACAAAAGCGCTTATGTTTTTTGGCGCAGGGAACATAGTTAAAAAATATAAAACTCATGATATGCACTTAATGAACGGAATAATAGAATCTATGCCTTTTACCGGATTTTTTGTTATCGCAGGTGCTTTTGCTCTTGCCGGAATGCCGCCTTTCTCGATATTTTTCAGCGAGATCATAATATTGATCTCAGGTTTTATGAAAGGTTCTTATATCTCAAGTTTGATCTACCTGCTGGTTATAGCTTTGATTTTCGGCGCAATAATTTATCATATCATTAAGATTGTTTTCGGGAAAAAACCCGATAATATGAGCATAGCGAAAGAACCTCTAAGCGTAAAATCTGCTTTTATTTTTTTATTCATATTCATTGCTTTTTTCGGTATTACAATGCCTGCATTCTTTGATAAGATCATAAATTCTACAGTTGAAGTGCTCTTAAAAGGATTTTAACATGGACTATAAAGCTGTCTTAAACAAGATCGTGCAGGAATATAAAACCTCTTTTTTAAAAATAGAGCTTTGCCGCCAGGACGAGGCATATCTGACCGTAACTATCCAGGATTTTAATAAAGTATGCCTGGCTCTCCATAAAGAACTCCGCTCCTGTGTAATGACGTTCTTTGCAGTAGACAAAACAAAAGAGTCCGGTTCATTCCACCTTTATTGCGCATTCCAGGGAATTTCATCCCAGACATGGTTTTTTGTTGTCACGAATATTCCTTCAAACAAGCTTGAGTACAACTCCTTATCAAAGGAAATATATTCAGCAAGCCTATTTGAGCGGGAAATAAAAGAGATGTTCGGGCTAATCCCGCTTGGAAACCCGGACCAGAGGATGCTTCACCTGCACGATGAAGTCTGGCCGGCGGGAAATTTCCCTTTAAGAAAGGAATTCGATAAAAATAATTTGAAACCTGGAAACACCGGGATCTACCCTTTCGCAAAAACAGACGGTGAAGGCATATTTGAAGTACCGGTAGGGCCTGTCCATGCAGGGATAATAGGGCCCGGTCATTTCAGGTTCAGCGCTGCAGGAGAACCCATTATAAACCTTGAGATAAGGCTCGGGTTTACGCATAGGGGGGTTGAGAAACTATTTGAAAACAGCCGTCCCGAAGACTGCCTGAAACTTGCGGAATGTATAAGCGGGGATTCGGTTTTTGCCCACACTTTAGCTTTCTGCCATGCGGTTGAAAAGATAGGCGGATATGCCGTACCTGTTAAAGCACAATACCTCAGGTGCCTGTTCCTTGAGCTTGAAAGGATGTATAACCATGTTAATACAATAGGAGGCATAGCTCTTGACGTGGGTTTCAGCTTTCCTTCGGCACATGCCTCGGTCATAAAAGAGTCTATACTTTCTTTAAACGATAAATTTACGCAGAGCAGGTACCTTAAAGGAGTAAATGTCATCGGAGGGGTTTCTAAAGACATCCCCAAAGACAGCTTAGGTCCTTTACTGCAATCTATCGAAGCCGTTTCAAAAGATTTTAATGAATTGAAGGAGATGCTTTTATCGAGCTCTTCTTTCATGGACAGGGTTGATACGGCAGGTATCCTGGACAAAAAAACAGCGGAAGATATAGGCATAATCGGCCTTGCGGCAAGGGCCTCAGGACTAAAAAACGATCTAAGAAAGGATTTTCCCGGAGTTTATCAATATCTTGAATTCAAACAGGCAAAGCAAACCAGGGGCGATGTCCTTTCAAGATTGAATGTAAGGATTGAGGAATTTGAAGAGTCAATAAAAATAATCGGACAGTGCGCCGCAGCTCTTAGACAAGGGGAGCTTTTCACAAAACAAGCGGCAGCAAAAAAATCAGGGTATGCTCTTGGGTATTGCGAAGGCTCTAGAGGCCCTGTGCTTTACTGGCTGATGCTTGGCGAGTCCGGCCTGATAGAAAGGTGCAAAATAACCGATCCGTCATTTCATAACTGGCAGGGGCTTAGTTATGCAGCACCGGGAAATATAATTCCTGATTTTCCGCTGTGCAACAAAAGCTTCGACCTGTCTTATCCGGGGAATGATTTATGATAAATATATTCAAGAACAGTTTTAAAAAAGGCATAGTTACAAAACCTATCGTATTTTCAGATACTGAAATAGAAACATTGGGAAAAGAGCTTAAAACCCTGGTATATAATAAGTTCAAACGCTCTTTTCATATAAGGGAAGTCGACACAGGCTCATGCGGCGCCTGCGAATCAGAAATAATAGCTGCTACCAACCCTATCTATGACATTCAAAGGTTCGGCATAGATTTTGTGGCTTCCCCGCGCCATGCTGACGCACTGCTTGTGACCGGGCCTGTATCAAAGAACATGGAGCTTGCCCTTAAAAGAACTTTTGAGGCAATGCCAAAACCCAGCTTTGTCATAACGCTCGGCGACTGCGCACTGAACGGTGGCCAGTTCAGTGATTCTTATTATACCCTCGGAGGCGTAAAAAACGTTCTGCCAGTAGCTTTTCATATACCCGGCTGCCCGCCAAAACCAATAGATATCATCCGTTATTTGATCCTGTTCTTGAAGAAATAACCACTTGTAATTTCACAAAATATTTACAATTATAATTTCTATTCTTAAAAATAATATGACTTTACAATGATTTTTGTAAAATATGTTTTTTATCACAAATGTGTTGACAAGGCTGTAATTTAGTTATATAATTAAGCCATACTTCCACTAAAACATCATTTCTTTCGTTACCTCCATTCTTACATCATTTTTGCTCACCAATAAATGCATCATAAATTTGTTTTGAAGGAGCAATTATGAAGAAAATCATCATTTGTGCTGTTCTGGTTACGGCGAGTATATTTTCTTATTGTTTCGGTGAAGAAACTATACGCTTGTACGGAGCAACGACAGTTGCTGAATTGTTAAACCCGTACAAAGACGTTGTTGAGAATAAGACAGGATGCACATTAGAAATAGTCGGGAATACCGCAGGCATGGGGCTTATCTACCTTAATGACAGAAGATGCGATATAGCGCTCACAGCTACAAACCTTGAAAATACCATAACTGCCGCTAAAATGGGCAAAAAGAATATCAACCCTGAAGGCCTGGTGGTTACTGTTTTTAAAAACGACGAGCTGGTTTTTATTGTAAACTCATCAAACACGGTTACGTCGCTTACCGATGCTCAGCTTAAAAAAATACTTACCGGCTGGATAATCAACTGGCAGGAAGTAGGCGGGCCTAAACTACCTGTAACCGTTGTTGCCGACAAAGTAACTGGAGCAACAAGGAACCTTATAAGAAAAGAACTATTCCCGGATACCGACTTTACTCCGAATGTGAAAGAATTTATTTCCTGCGACCTCATTGTTTCAAAGGTAAAAGATACGCAGGGTGCAATCGCGGGCGTAAGCCTGATGCATGTTACTCCAAAAGTTAAAATACTTAATACCCGTCATTTGTCACGGCCTTTGGGATTTATTACAAAAGGAGAACCATCGGACAAAATAAAGGAAGTTATAGATACTTTTGCAAGCTTGATCAAATAGGTTTAATACACCTGCATATTTTAATACATAAAAACAAGCGTTTTATTCCTTCCGCATTAAAACCTGCCGGAGGGGCTCCACTCACTTTCCAGTTCATATTCCTATTTATTGGTTTTCTTCTAACAGCTTTTCAAGGATTTCCGATGCGTCTTTTACGAGTTTCGGGCAGAGGGTGGAGATAAGGTTCTTTTCTTTTATGGATTTCATGCCTTCCTGGGTACTTATGTCATAGCCAAGCAGCTCTTTGCAGATAGCCGATCTGTTGCGCGCCTTAAACCTGGATACAAACTCATTTGCTACGGAAAATATCTTTTCTTTGGCATCCATGCCCGTTGCATATTTAAGACCGATAACCATGAATGCCCCGGTCACGGCTCCGCAGGTTTCGCCCATCCGCGCCATTCCGCCGCCAAAAGCCGATGCTATTTTTAATGCCGTTGAACTGTCTATTCCGAATTTTTTCCCGTAAGTAGAAAGTACTGCCTGAGTGCAATTAAAGCCTTTATTGAACACAGAAACCGCTTGTTCGTTTAAACTTTTATTTTCGGTATCGTCAAGCATCTTTCTACCTTTTTACTTCAGAGCCTTTAGCAGTGCAAGCCCGAATTCATTTGCAGCTTCAGGGCCTGAACCGGTGATAATATTACCGTCCTGTTCTACAGCCCTGCCTGTAAAATTAGCGCCTGCCGCAGAAAGTTCGCCTTTTATTGAAGGAAAACCCGTTACTTTCTTTCCTTTTAAAACCCCGGCTTTGCCGAGCGTGTTCGGGGCAAGGCATATTGCGCCAAGTATCTTGTTTGCGGCAACCGAGTCTTTTGCCAGTTTCTGCGCAGCCGGATTATTCCAAAGGACTTGTGCGCCGGAACCGCCTACAAAGATTATAGCATCATAGTCATTAGTATTTGCATCAACTATCAAAATATCGCCTTTTGTCCTTGCACCTTTCATGCCTTGAAGATCTCCCAGCATCAGGCTTGCTGTAACTGTTTTTATGCCGGCGTCGCTCAATATCTTTTTTGGTTCAAAATATTCTTCATCCCGGAAATCTCTTGGAGCAAGTACAAATAAAGCCTTTTTTGAAGGTGCGTCTACACCCTGTTTTTTATCATCTTTTGAAGACCCTTCTATTTTTTTTATTGCAATCTTTTTTATAATAACATCCTCTAAAGGTTTATTGTTTTCCCCTGTTCGGACCCGGGCTATCGTTCTTACGATATCAAGGCCTGAGACAACCGCTCCGAATATTGTGTGATGGCCGTTCAACCATGGGGTCGCAGCATCTGTAATAAAAAACTGTGAACCGTTCGTGTTAGGCCCGGAATTTGCCATGGCAAGAAGCCCCGGTTTATCAAAAACGAGGTCTGAAACTATTTCGTCAGAGAAACGGTACCCCGGCCCGCCGGTCCCGTTGCCTAGAGGGCATCCGCCCTGTATCATAAAATCCGGTATGACCCTGTGAAATGTTAAACCGTCATAGAATTTCTTTTTAACTCTCTGGTTTGTTTTAGGGTCTACCCATTCACGCGTGCCTTGTGCAAGCCCGGCAAAGTTTTCGACCGTTAACGGCGCCTGGCGTTCAAAAAGCTCGCATACTATCTCGCCTTTAGTCGTATCAAAAATGGCATACATCCCGGCTTTTTTCTTCCAACTATCATCTCCCTTGGACTTTGCATAAAGATTTGTGTTTAAAATAACTCCGAAAATTGCCAGCAATGTGAATGTTTCTTTCATCATTTAACCCTCCATAGTATTTTTATAATTTCTGTTTACAGATTATAACATAAATAGAAATTTTTAGTCAACGGATTTGAGATCGTTAAAAACCAACGATCTCTTATTACCGTGATTACATGGGATGATAAGCTTTTAATCGCTGTAATCGTAATTAATAATCACCGTAATCAAGTATTGTCTCTATTTGACAATACCGCTTAAAGTTGCTAAATTTAACAAGTTAATCCCTTCGCTAACTTGTTGACCATTCGATTTCACTCATGGTGTTGAGCAAAGTCGAAACATTACACAGATTCTAAATTTTTTTAAAAAATCATGAAATTTGCAAGGATTCTTATAGCATTATTGCTTATACCGCTGGCACTCGCCCTGGCCGTAGAGCTCTTTAACCTGGTCTTAAACCTTGGGAAAAATGCCACTGTCAATTCGATCACGTTCTGGGCCGGCCTGGCAAGCTATTTTATTTTCCAAACGGCTTTGTTTAAACCGATAAAAACTTATGTTTTCGGGCACGAGCTTACCCATGCCCTGGTCGGTTTATTAAGCGGGGCAAAGGTAAAAGGTTTTAATGTAGGCGCAAACGGCGGGAGCGTAAAACTGACCAAGACAAACGTATGGATAACCTTATCCCCGTATTTCATACCTATTTATACGGTTTTACTCATATTTATATATTGGCTAGCAGGGTATTTCTGGGCTGTTAATAAATATTATTCCTATTTTCTTTTTCTGGCAGGTTTTACCCTTGCCTTCCACCTAAGCCTGACCTGGTATGCGATACTTCAGGGACAAACCGACTTTAAAGTGTTCGGGGTTTTCTTTTCAAGTATCTTTATTCTGATTATCAATTGTATTTTATTATCAGGTTTGCTAAAATTACTTTTTCCCGAAATGGTCAGCATTAAAACTTACTATTATTTAAGCTATAATAAAACAGCTGTTTTCTGGAACTATATATATGTTGAGGGCATTAAATTATGGGTTTCTTTCCGCTCGATGAAATAAAAAGAAAAACATTTCATTTTTTAACTATTATTTATATTTTGGCTTACTGGTTTTTACCTTATAGAACAGTTATCTGGGGCATGGCTGCGCTCATTGTTATAGTCATACTCGGCGAAACATTAAGAAAATTCAGCCCAACGTTTAATGTCTGGATATTAAAAGCACTTGGCGGCGTACACAGGGAAGAGGAAATAAATAAAATAAGCGGGCTTCCATGGACGATCTCCGGTTCTTTTCTTACCATGCTTATTTTCCCGGACAAACAAATAGTTTTGGTAAGCCTTTTATACCTTGCTTTCGGCGACGCAGCCGCTGCTCTTTTTGGAAAAAAATACGGTAAGAGGAAAGTATACAGAGAAAAGACGCTGGAAGGAAGCATATCCTGTTTTATTGTATGCCTCATCATAGGGTTGTTCTTTTTAAACTTCAAACTTGCGATCATCGGGGCTTTATTGATCACGGTAATCGAACTCTATCCCTGGCCTTTGAACGACAACTTCTGGATACCGATCATCGCAGCAAACATATTGACTTATTTAAATAGATTCTTTTAATATAAGCACAAATTTCAATAACCAAGAGACCATAGCCAATAAATAACCAAGAAACAATAACCAACATGAATTTTTGATTCTTGCAATTTGGAAAATTTTTTAGAATAAACTTATGAGTAATATTGCTATCAAATCATCAAATCTTACCAAGAACTTTGGAGACATAAAAGCAGTAGACAACTTAAACCTTGAAATTTATGAAGGCGAAATATTCGCATTTCTGGGGCCGAACGGTGCAGGAAAAACCACAACTATAAAACTTTTCACAGGGCTTCTTATCCCCACCAGCGGTTCGGTCACGATCAACGGTTATGATATCCAGAGCGATCCGCAGAAGGCAAAACAATCCATAGGCCTTATTTCAGACCAGCCGTTCGTCTATCAGTACCTGAGCGGCTTTGAATTCATGCGTTTTGTGGGTGACTTATACAACGTTCCCGTCAATGAGCAGAAAAACAAGATACCTGAACTGCTTGAAATGTTAGAACTAAAAGACTGGCAGGACGACCTGGTCGAATCCTATTCGCATGGAATGAAGCAAAAACTTGTTTTTGCAAGCATGCTCCTGCACAACCCGAAGGTGCTTTTACTTGATGAGCCCCTGGTGGGCCTTGACCCAAAAGGAGCAAGGCTTGTAAAAGATATTTTTAAAGAACTCTCAAACCGCGGAGTAACGATATTTATGAGCACGCACGTACTTGAGATAGCTGAAAAACTGGCCCACAGGGTAGGCATAATTCAAAAAGGAAAGGTGACGGAAGTCTCCAGCGTTGAAGCCCTTAAAGACAAAATCAAGTCAAAAAACCTAGAAGACATATTCCTAGAACTTACCGGCGGCACCCAGTACGCCGAAATGCTTAAATACCTCTAAAAACAATTGTAAAATGCAAATATTGCAAAATTAAGGTATTTATTTAAATCAGCAACTATTTTATTTTGACAATAGATACATTGACGTAAAAATAGGTGTTAATGAACACATACAAATCAAGAAAACAAACCAGATTAAAAGGATATGATTATTCTTTGGACGGGTATTATTTTGTAACAATATGTTCAAAAGACAGAAAGAATATTTTCGGTAAAATTATTGATGCCGTAGGGGCGGGCCTTGCGTCCGCCCACTATAAAATCAGATTATCAAAATTGGGCCAAATAATTGACAGCCAATGGCAAAACATCAAAAAACAATATAATAATGTCGAATTGGGTATTATCATGCCAAATCATATCCACGGTATTATAATTGTTGACAATTCTGTATTGTTACGGGCGGACGCAAGGCCCGCCCCTACGGTATCTGATATTGTTTGTTCATTCAAATCGAAATGTTCGGTTGAATATTTAAAATATATTAAACAAAACAACCTGAATATTTCGGGTAAAATATGGCAGCGTTCTTTCAATGACCATATAAGAGAAACTTCGGGGACGTAGTTAGGCAATAAGGTATTAACTATAAAGATAATTAGTCATAATAGTCTAAATCAGTTGAATTATCTGTGTTTTTGAAGTTTCCCCCTTTTGGCTGGTAATGAGTTGAGTAATTTTTCGGAGTTGTCGGCGAGGACTGTCTGAGTCCCGCCTTGGCGGGACGAGTTCCGCAGCCGCCGAAAAATTGCGAACGAATAGCCAAGGGGGCGCATTTCTTTTCGTCCATTTTATTTGGGCGCACAAAGAAAATGGACCCGGGGGTGCAGGGGCAGGATAGCCCCGCGAAGTTGCCTTTTACAAATTGTGTCACACAAATGAAACCTATGACAAACTTAATCTTACTCCAGTATCGTATCTTCAGAAACCGTATCCTCAGGCTTGATTTTTTTGACGATGTTAAGATATCCGTCATATTGCTTATTGGCCTGGGATTTCTTTCATTTATATATTTTGGCTCCTTCAGGCTATTGGCATATTTAAACTCCGTGCAGATCGCTGGGCCTCTTTTAGTAAATAAATTTTTGGCGCTTATCTTTCTGTCTTCGTTTTTCATGGTGGCTTTCTCAAGTGTGGTAACTTCCTTTACGACTATATTTACAAGCAAAGACATCACGTGGCTTATGACAACGCCGCTCTCTGTCAAGAAAATATTTGCTTTTAAATCAACTGCTAATTTTATTAATTCATCCTGGATGGTCTTTATAGCCCTGTTCCCGGTTCTATTAGCACTTGGCAGGGTAAAACATACCGGGATATTTTATTATTTCCTGGTGATTCTGTTACTACTGCCGTTCCTGTTTTTGGCTTCCCTGCTCGGGCAAACGATCAATCTTTTTTTAATGCGGTTTTTGCCTCAAAGACAGGTCAGGGATTACTTTGTTTTATTGGCCATAATCATCATAACAGCCCTTTACGTGCTTTTCAGGCTTTTTGAGCCAGAACGCTTCGTTAAACCTGACGGCTTGGCTGTGATCGCCCAATACCTTTCATACCTTGACGCGCCTACAGCGGTTTACCTGCCTTCCTGGTGGGTGGCAGCAGGGATATTCAGTATAATAGCAAAGAACACAACCAACCTGCTTTTTTATTTTATGCTGCTTTATGGATCGGTGACTTTTGTTTTAATAGCCCTTATCGGTTTTGCAAAAAAACTTTATTTTGTCGGCTGGGCAGAAGGCCAGATACTCGCAAAGCAAAAATCCCTTAAAAAGCACAGCTACGATATTCTGTCCCCCCTTTACACTTTAATAAAAAAAGATTTTATCATTTTTTTCAGGGACATCAGCCAGTGGTCGCAAATCCTTATCTTATGCTCAATAATCTTTGTCTACCTATTCAGCATATACAAACTGCCTCTCGACACAATGGACCTTCAAAATCTTGTATCATATGCGAACATAGCGCTTATCGGCTTTATACTTTCGGCCGTTGCCCTGCGCCTGATATTCCCCTCGATCAGCATTGAGGGCGACAGCGCCTGGCTTTTGTTTGCTTCACCCTTATCACGGCCAAAATTATTCTGGTCAAAACTTATTTTTGGAAGCATCCCTGTAATAGCACTTGCTATGATATTAATACTGGCCTCCAACTATCTTTTAAAAACCGACAACTTCATATTTTGCGTGACATCTGTTTCAACGATAATCATGGCCGTGGGCCTCAGCACCCTCGCGATGTCTTTTGGAACGGTTTTTCCGAGGTTTGACCTGTCAAATATAGTAGAGATAGAAGCTTCTTTCGGCGGCCTGATGTATATCATATCCGCATTTTTTTATGTAGCTCTGAATATGACATTGCTGTCGATCCCTATACAAAACCACTATCACGTAAAATTCGGTATGACTCAAATACCCTGGAGTTTCTTATGGAGGATAGGGATTGGATTTATAGTTCTAAATATGATCGTTTACATATTGCCTGTTTATATAGGGCTTAAAAAACTGCGAAGGATAGAAAAATGACCCATCCTTCGTCCCGCTTTGCCGGACTACGGAGGGCAAGTCCCACGGTTAGTAACAATTTTGATATAATAAGGAACATCATGAGGAAAAAAATTTATTTAGCTTGTTTATTAGTTTTTCTAATATCAAACTTTGCTTTTTCTCAAAACCAGAAAGTGTTTTATGCTGACGGGCCTAAAGACAAGAAAGCGCTTTCGCTTACTTTTGACGATGGGCCTGCACCGAATACAAAAAAAGTGCTTAATATACTAAAGAAGCACAATATCAAAGCGACCTTTTTCATGGAAGGGGCAAAATTAGCGCAATACCCGGATATAGCAAAAGAAGTGCAATCCGCAGGCCATGAAATAGGAATACACCTGTACAGCCACCCGAATTTTTATGCTTATAAGAAAAGCGATTATAGGGAATTCTTGATAAACGAAATAGAAAAAACCCGGAAAGAGGCAGAGAAGGCGCTCGGTATTAAGGTAAGTTTACTTAGGATGCCGAACGGTTATGTCAGGCAATGGGTAAAAGCTATAGCTAAAGAACAGACTTTGGTATTAATTAACTGGTCTTTCGGGACCGACTGGAAAAAAATGACCAAGGAACAGCTGCTTAAAACATATACTGAACATATTAAACCCGGCGCTATTTTTTTACTTCATGACTCCGGGAAAAAAGATAAACCTATGCTTGAAATGCTTTCCGATTTCATAGAGGAACTACAAAGGCAGGGGTATAGTATTGTTACAATAAGTGAACTGCTTGCAATACAAAACTAAAAACTCCGCCAATATGATTGGCGGCTTTTTTTGACGCGCCAACAACCTGCATGTCCACCATGATCGACGGGCTGCCAACCCGGGGAGACATGTTGGATTAACCTTATTTCACCAATTATTGCTTTTGTTCTGCTGGTTTTTCTGTTTCAGATACAGCCTTCTTGAACTCTTCTATAACTTTTTTTACTTTTCCTTGAGAGTCGTCTTTTGTTATGAACGCCAACGGCCTTGAAAGTTTGACAGAATCTACTATTTTCACATCAGGCGTAACATACGTCCTGCTTACTCCAGCAATTGCCCCAGGAGTAGACTCTACCTCTGCAACTAATGCATCATAAAGAGTAAATTCTTTCGTGCGGGGTGAAAAATCAGCTTCGGGAAATAATTCTTTTCTTATAAGGTTTCTGATTGCACATGTAGGTTTGCCTGCAATAACAGCTATCGTTAAATTCGGCCCGCCGACTTCTCTCCAGTTAGTTATACTGCCTATAAGGATTTTTTTAAGCTGTTCTTTTGTTAAATTTGTAACTGGATTTGACTTATTAAGGATAAATACCAGTTCATCATTTTTTAAGGACGTAAATACCAGCCCGTTACTACTTATGTCTCTTTTTCCCATCCTTGCGGCATTCAGGGTGTTTTCAAGAGTTGTAGCTGTTAAAGCTACGTCACATTTACCCTGGTCAAGGTTCATAAGCCCTACGCCTGCGGCATTTCCTACAATTTCCAGCCTGCACTCCAGGTTTTTTTCAACTATATTTTTGTAAGGGCCCAAGAATTCGACAACGGTCGTTGCACCGTACATCCTGATAACATCCTGGACAGACTGAACTGAAAAAACCATGGCTAAACTACAAACAAAAAAAACAATTGTTTTTTTCATTTTTCCTCCCCCCGTCTTATTTTGATTGTTGCCAATGGAGTATCCAGGTTAATGCAGGTAGACTGCTGTAGAGAGATACTATTAGTATGCCTAAATTATATAAATAAATTATTAATAAGTCAAGTCTAACCTGTTTTTGGTTAGCCCTGCCGCAAGCAAGTTACATATAAAGCAGGATTTAACTTCTTAACCTGAGGTACAACTTAATGAAATTGATGCTTTTTTCAAGGATATGGTTTTTGTTTTTGGAGATCGGTCAATTTGCCAAACGAAGCCATCAATGCATCAATATTTATGCCTGAATCAGTATTAGTCTCAACATCTTCAATAAGTTTTTTTAAAACTTCAGAAGTCTTAGAAATCAAATCAACAATTTCGGCTGTAGCCCTGAGTTCATTTCTAAGGAGTTTATCAACAAGGTTTTCCATAGTGCGTGAAAGGTCGGTTATTTTGTTAAAATCCATTATAGCAGCCATGCCTTTCAAGGTATGTGCCGATCTAAAGACCTGATTTAAGGTTTCCTTATTTGACGGATTTTTAACCGCTACAAGCAAAGCAGAGTTTAGTGAAACCAGGTGTTCTTTGGCTTCAGACAAAAATACTTCTTTGAATTGGGAAATGTCCATTTCATCCATTTGATTCTAGTATTAAGGCCGTATTTTTTTTATTCTTTACAGATATTATTTCTAAAGGGGCTTACTTCCACCACACGCTGCAGGCAATAAAATATCCCTTGTTATCTTTGCCGGTCTCATTTTCGATCCTGGTCAAGGTCAATTTCGCCTGCTCAAAAAAATATAATGTCCAACTGTTAGTCGCATTTGCAAGTATCTCCGAATTTGATTCTGTATAACCGCCGTTCCGTTGTATGAATTTTAAATATTTTTTTTCAAGATTTAATGAAACCTTTTCCCATTGCACTTCAGGAAAAATAATCTTGTTTATGGTTTCCAGGACAGTAATTAAATTTTCAACATCTAAAGGCACTATATCGAGGCCTTTTTTGAATAACCGGTAACAGTTCCTTGCATTTTCGTAAGCGATAGTTTCTATTATATTAGGGTTAGCTTTGCTTAAAAATTTAAAGATGTTTTCATTTAGCTCATTGTAAATGCTGCCCGGAAAATAATTATAAGAATTTATTTCGCCTGACAGGGTATTTCTTGAATTTTCTGTCATGTTTGCGAGAATATCGCTGCAAACCTTCTCCCGTTCTTTTTCTTGCAAGTAATTCATGGTATTCTTAAGTACGCTTCCCTTAACATAAAAATTCTTTTGACCGGCTGCATCAACTTTTGAGCCAAGATATCTTTCTACTGTAGCTGCGATAGTATAAGAAGAGCTTGTCGTGTCATAAAAACCTGATGTTATAACACTTAGTGGCATCCCGTTAAACACTCCCGCGGTTGATTCGTCTTCAACTATTACCTTGCCCCCTAATTTTTTTACTTCCTCGGCGCCTTTTACTCCAGAATTGCCGAGGCCTGAAAGTATGACCAGAATGGTTTCGAACCTAAAAGCTTTTGCACAGGAAATAATTACTTTGTCAATGTCAGGCTGTAAGCGCACTTGATAATCTATCAGGTTCACTACTTTTCCTCTTTTGGTGTTGTACAATTCCAGGGTTGAATCAGTGGGAGAGAAGAGGATATCTCTTGACCGGAGAATATCGCCCTTATTCGCATGCCTGACATGCAGGGTGGTCTTTGTCTGCAAATGAGCTATAAAGGAATCTACAAAAACACTCGGAAGGTGCTGGGCAATAATTATCCCTGCCGACAAGTTTTCAGAGAATTTTGATATTACTTCATAAAGGGAAGGCGGGCCTCCCGCTGAGGTCGCTATTACGACAACTTGGGTAGCTTTTGAATTAGTTAAAGGTTTTTTCTTATTTAATTGCAGTGCCTTATTTTCAAGGAGCCTGACCTTGTTGATTTTAGAAGCTGCTCTAACTTTTTCAATGAGTTCTTTTCTGATCGCAGAAGTATCTTCCTGCTTCTCCGGTTTGATGACTACGTCTACGACACCTAAAGAGAAAGCTTCCTGTACTACGTCTGAAGAAGGCAGGCTGATTGAACTGACTAAAATAACAGGAGTGGGCCGCTGCTTCATGATTTCTTCAAGCGCCCATAGACCGTCGAAACCCGGCATGATTATATCCATAGTAATAACATCCGGCCCTAAAAGCAATGTTTTTTCAATAGCTTCTTTGCCATCACCAGCTTCATCAATTACTTCGATCTCGGGGTCAAAGGAAAGTATTTGCTTAATTATTTTTCTTAAGAATGTTGAATCATCCACCACAAGTACTTTTATCATTTTTAGTATTTCCCGGCAGTTTTAACTTTTGGGCGGGTATCCGTGCCACCACCTGTTTCTTTTTTCCTGGTCAGTTTTTTCCTGCTCATTCCGTCTTTCTTTCCGGTATATCCTTTCTTTTTCGTCGTAAAAGTATAACTTATTTTTTAAATGCCTTTCAAAAAGGATTTCAGATTCGCCGATGATCAGCCAGCCGTTTTCAACAAGAGATTTATGAAAAATATTCACCAATTTTTCTTTTGCCTGGGCATTAAAATAGATCAGCATATTCCTGCAAAGCACGATATCAAAGGTATTGCAAAAAACCTCGCCCCCAAATACATCCTTGCGTTTAAAAATAACCTGATTTTTTATTTTGTCGTTTATTTTATATAAACCGATATTTTCTATTTTTGTAAAATATTTATTTATGTATTCTTTTGGGATTTCAGTCATAGATTCCGTGCTGTAGATCCCATTCCGTGCTTTTAAAAGAGAGGTTTCGTCTATATCTGTTGCTGTTATATAGATTTTATAGTTATGTTTTTCATATAGTTCGGATAATAATACCGCGATAGAATACGGTTCTTCTCCTGAAGAACATCCACAAGACCAAACAGAGATACTTTTGTTATAAGACGTATTTTTTTCTCGTATTATGATCGGCAAAACATTGTTCTGAATATATTTCCAGATCTTTATATCTCTGAAAAATTTTGTAACATTTATCGTCAACGCATCGAATAAATATCTTAATTCTTCGGGATTTTTTTCTAATATTTTAATGTAGGCGTTGTAATTGTCTAATTCAAGGTCATTGGCCGAGATCCTTGCATTTATGCGCCTTTTTATATAAGCTTCATTATATTGCCTGCAATTAATTGAAAGTCTTTTATGTATAAGATCTAAAAGTTTATTGAAATAATATTCTTCGGCAGTTGGTCCCACAAGTTAATTCCTTCGGAAACTTGTCGATTACACAGATTTTATACAAAGATTACAATGATTATATAAGCGGTTTTGCCAGTGGAACCCCTCAGGAGCCGGGGGATTTCATGTCGCATGTTTAATCTGTGTAATCCTTCGACTTCGCTCAAGATGGTGAGTTTGTCGAACCATCGAAGTTAATAATCACCGTAATCATGTATAGGATTTTCAAATTCCAATGCAATAAATTACAATTGGAACTTATTTACTTCAAGCTTTAGGTTCTTGGACTGGTCGGCCATACCTTGAGCGTTATTTGCGATTTCTGTTATGGCGGCGGATTGTTCCTGTGTCCCGGCTGTAATTTCCTCTGCCGAAGCGGCGGTCTCTTCGGCAGTTGCAACTATTTGTTCAACCTGCAGGTTCATGTCTTTGATCGTTTCGACTATTTCGTTATAGCCTGTTTGCATTTTGTCTGCAAGCTCCAAAACGACCTTAGCTTCATCAAGGGATTCCTTGGAAGACGTTACGACGTTTTCCGTATCTGTTTGTATTTCCTTTATTATGTTGGATATTTTGTCCGCAGAACTGCTGGATGATTCTGCAAGTTTTCTAACCTCATCTGCGACTACTGCAAACCCGCGGCCTGCTTCACCGGCCCTGGCCGCTTCTATAGCGGCATTCAAGGCAAGCAAGTTTGTCTGATCAGCTATTTTTGTTATTAAACCGACTATTTCAGAGATCTCGTTCGACCTTTCGTTAAGTTTGCTTATCGAACGTCCGGTTGTTTCTATCGTATTCTGGACCGAGGCGAATTTTTCTATGACTTTTGATATATTTGAGCTCCCTGTATCCACGATCTTATTTGAATTCTGTACCATGATAGAAATCCCTTGGGCGCTTTTTGCCACCTGATTGATGGCAGATGCTATCTGCTGGATCGAAGACTGTACCTGAGACATTGTCTGGTTTGCCTGTTTTGTCGTTTGAGCCATATTATTTGCGGAATGATGTGTTGTATTAGACAGTTGCAGCACAGTACCGACAAGATTTTTTAAATTTGTGATCATTTTTGAAAATGCATTTGCCAGCACATCTTGAGTTGAATGTACCGTTACATTGGTCTTGAGGTTGCCGTTAGCTATAGCTTCGGCAATGTTCGCAAGGTTTTTAAGATTTGAGGTCATTTGACTGAATGCCTCTCCAAGTTCACCGAATATTTGTATATCTAAAGCAGGGTTGTTTAAATCGTCATTGGCAATTCTTCTTGCCTGTATGGTTAATTTTCTCAATTCAGTCTGCATCCTGTCAAAGGCAACGGCCAGGTCGCCCTGAGATTTGACATCACCCATAGACGATGCCTGGGAAAGGTTCATTCCTGTTTTTATTTTTTCTTCCACAATATCTGCCCCTATTATCCCGCTTGCTATTAATTCCGCTCTTTTCACAAGTTCGCTTAGGCCCCGCAGCATCTGGTTAAATATTTGTGCAAGGTGCCCGAGCTCGTCATTTGTTTTTACTTCGATTTCTTTCTGCGATAAATTGCCGTCTGCTATTTTTTTAGCCACCGACATTACCTCGTTTAAGGGCGTGATTAATACCTTTTGCAGCATAAAATAGAACAACAGGCTTCCTGCAAGAATAGTAATGATGCCGATCAAAAACGAAATGATTATTATATTATTTACCACTTTTGATATGGGTTTGGTTGAATACCCTGTTCTTAATATCCCGACTTTTTGGCCTGAGGCGATTATAGGGGCTACGGTCTCAAATATATCCTTCTTGGACGGATTTTGAAATATCCCTAATTGTTCTTGGGACAATGCTGCTACCTCGAATGCAGTTTTATTTAGTAATTGCCCTTTAAATTCATTTTCTGTAGAAGTAATACACTTTCCGTCCTTAGCCAGTAAAATCGCATATTCAACATCCGAATCCGTTTTCTTTAATACTTCAAGCAGGCGGTTAAGCCTGTCGACTTCTCCTTCTGATACCATAATATCTCCATAAGATATCGCCATCACGGAATCAGCACAGGCCGATGCGATGTTTGAGGTTACAATTTTAGATTTATTCTGTACGCCCTGGATCAAATATTGTTTTGATCTTGTAATGGTTAGACCTATTATGAGCAAAGGTATGGTTATCATAATTAAAAGAAAGTATCCGATGATTTTTTGATTAATGCCTGCTTTCTTTAACATAAACAATTCCATAAACGAACCTCCATGTTTGATTATTTTGTTTCCTAAGTATGAATTTTAAAATCCTGTACTTGATTGCAATCTTTATGTAAAATCTGTGTAGACAAGTTTCCTAAGGTATTACTTTGTTTCATTTTGTTCTGTATTTACTTTTTCTTTCTTTGAAAGCTGTTCGATGGCAACTTTTTCTATCTCACTTAGAAGTTTTTCAACGTTAAGAAGTATTATCAGCCTTTTTTCCATTTTACCGACTCCTGACAGGTATTCAGCATCTATCGATGATATAGTCGGAGGCATTGGGTCTATTTTGTCTTCCGGGAGATTTATGACTTCAGAAACCCCGTCCACCACCAGGCCGACTGTCTGATCCGTTGTGGTTGCTACAATGATGCGGGTTTTATCGGTATCAGATTTGTATTGGAGCTTAAAACGTTTTCTTAAATCAATTGCGGGTATTATTTTTCCTCTTAAATTTATTACTCCTTCTATAAAATCAGGCATTCCAGGGATAAATGTAATGGCGGGTTTAAGTATTACTTCTTGTATTTGAGTTATAGTGACACCATATTCTTCGTCAGCCAGATAAAAAGCCACTAACTTGCGATAGTTAGTTTTTGCTTGTGGCATAACTTCCTCCAATTACCAAAAAGAAACATATAAAATAAATATTACTTGACTGCATTAAGAATAATAATGATTCATAGCTGTCCAAATTAAGTGTCATACCCCGCGAAAGCGGGTATCCAGAAATTAAAACTTTTGTCGATAGGGATTCCTGCTCCCCGATTAAGACTTTCGAGGACAAGTTTCGCAGGAATGACAGAAAATGTTATTTCAAATCCAAAAAGTACTTTTCGACACAGTCTGCTGGCCAATTTGGACAGACATGATAATGATTATATTATATTTCTATCATTATTGTCAATACTTTTAGAAAAAATATTTAACTATTGCTATTTACCATATAACACCTTTAATTACTATTTTCTGTTATCTAGTGTCTATTGTTGTTATTAATGGAAAGACAACAAAAATAATATTTTTAAATATGTATTAACTAATATCAATTGCCATATTTTGCTATTTTTTACATCAATTTAGTTTATAAAATAGTGCTTGCTTTTATTGCCGAAATTACGATATAGCCGAAAAAGAAGTAGATACCACAGTAAAATGACCCTATACGAAAGTTTAGAGTTGTTTCTCAACGTTAGTGGAGCCCCTCCGGCAGGAGACGGAGGCTCCTTTAATAACGCGACCTACTGCGACATCATCTGCATTCATCCCCCGACAGGAAGTCGGGGGATTTCATGTCGCATGTATTAACGAAAAAGAAAGAAAAAACGATGTATAATAATGCTTTTCGCCAAAACTAGGCCCACACTATACCTACTACAACACAATTAAGTAAAATTTCTCTCTTTCTAAAAACGGAATTCTTTACTTTAGCTTGAAAGAAGTTTTAAACACCTTGACTAAAAATATTTTTTTTGATACTATACAATCATTAAATTCTTTTATGTCATTCTTCTTGACTTTGTTTTCATAGAAGGTATTAGAATGAAATATTTAGCAATTGTTTTATTTATTTTTGTCTTTTTTTTCTCTACCCCGCTATATTCTGCTGAAACGGTTATTGCCTGTATTGTATCAGCTGAATTTCAAGCGTATAATGATGCTATAAACGGATTTAAACAGTCTTTACGGGATTCAGGTATTACACCTAAATTGTCAATATATAATATAAAAGACAGAGGTAAAGAATCAGTCCTTACAGACATAAAAACCGCAAAACCAGCCCTGGTCTTAGTTTTAGGGAATGAATCATTAGAAATTGCGATCTCGGAACTCTCAAGCTTCCCGGTAGTTTTTTGTATGGTCACCAACTATGCCAGATCCAACGACTCTGCAACCGGCGTACTAATGGATATCACGCCTGAAACAAGATTAAAAGAAATCAAAAAGATACTGCCCGGTACAAAAAATATCGGGATCTTATATACATCCGAATCAGCTGCATCTGTGACAAAAATAACACAGGCGGCAGATAAGCTCAATTTAACGGTTGTGGCTAAAGAAGTAAAAAATACAAATGAATTTGGAACACAATTGAAATCATTAATTGAACAAATCAATTGTTTCCTGATACTACCGGATATTAAACTGTATAATTCTCAAATAATAAAATTCTTATTAATCAACACTATTGCACAAAAAATACCTGTTATCGGCCTTTCAAGATTTTATACAAAATCAGGTGCTTTGTTATCAATAGAACCCGACTATACCAGTTTAGGCAAACAAACAGGCCAGCTTGCAAACCGTATTATTAAAGGCGAATCACCAAAAAACATTGATATTGAATACCCAAACAAAATAGTATTTTCTTTGAATCAAAACACGGCAAAAACGATCGGGCTTACGATCCAGGACAGTATTATAAAAGAAGCCGTTGAAGTCTTTCAACAATGAAAAAAACTTAATCCCTCGGTAAGGAGGCAATGAGTTTTTCAGTGCCCCATAAATATACCCAAAAAAAACATTTACGAGGTATTTAAAATGCCAAAAGTCCTAGTTGCTGATGACTCAGAAATGATGAGGAAGATAGCAAAGATGTCCATCACAAAGGCCGGGCACCTGGTTTTTGAGGCTGCAAATGGGATTGAAGCCGTAGACAGCGCATTACAAAACCTTCCTGATATAATTTTGCTTGATGCAGAAATGCCTGAAATGGACGGATGGGAAGCCTGCAAAAACATTAGAAAAAACCCGCAAACTGCAAAAATACCGGTTGTTATGTGCACAGGCAATGATCTTAGCGAAGAAAAAGAACTACTTACTGAAGCAGGAGCAAATGATTATATAACAAAACCATATAACCAGGTACTGTTGATCGAAAAAATATCGAAATTGCTTGGTTAGTATAAGGCGGATAAAGACCTATGGCAAAAATACTGGTAATGGATGATGAGTCTTCTTTAAGGGATATTTTGGCAAGTACGTTAAAGTCCATGGGGCATGAGGTCGTAACTGCAGAAGACGGCCGGCAGGCAATTGAAATAGCAAAAAGAGATCTGCCAGAGATTGCTTTGCTTGACATACAGGTGCCCGATATGGACGGGATAGAGGTTTTAAGAGAACTTAAAAAACTAAACCAGGATATCAGAGGCATAATCTTGTCCGGTTCCGCAGACGTTGATATTGCTGTATCAACCATAAAACAAGGCGCTTCAGATTTCATCAGCAAACCTTTTAAAATAGATGAGGTTAAAACCATTGTAGAAAAAGTCCTCAAATCAAAACCCCGCCCTATGTCTTCTGCTCCGGCACCCACAGCACAGCCGGCTGCCTCCCAGGTTAAAACAACATCCGGTAAAGCAGGCTCATCCGTAACTGCAGACGCGATTTTTAAAAAACTAAAATCAAAAAAACTAATGATGCCTGGCCTGTCATTTGCAGCACTTCTGTTTATCATTCTTTTAGGCAAAGGACTTTTTAAAACACCAACATTACAAGAATATAGTGTTCCATACTTAAACCCGACAGGCATGTGCTATATTAAGCCGAATTTATGGGTGAGCGACTGGGTAACAGGCAACATATATAAACATAAAATAGGTGATAAATTATCGATATTATCCGTGTATAAAACAGCAGACACCCAGCCTTCGGGGCTGGCTTTTACGGGAGACAATATTTGGTCATGTAACTCCATCGAACAAAAGATCTATAAACATAATATCGACGATTCTCTTACTATTAAGGCAATTTATGCCAGCCCGAACAGCAGCCCTGCTGGGATGTACTTTGACGGCGTAAATTTATGGGTCTTAGACAGCAATACGACCAAGGTTTATAAATACAAGATCGATAATAACTTATCTGTAACCGGAGTTTATGACAGCCCCGCTCCAAACCCTTGCGGTATGTTCCGCAACGGAGAATATTTTTACATCGGGGATTACAAGACTGCAAGGGTATTTAAAGTTTCTGTTAAGGATTTTACCGTAAGCGATGTCTATTCTATTCAAATATTTTCCGATATGAAATACAAGCTTTCCAGTATGACTTGGGACGGGAAGAATATATGGGCAGCAGCCGATGAAAAAGGGAAGATATTCTGTTTATCTTTTGATGCTTTGAAACCTATAAAGTTCTGACCTGTTCAAATAAAATCCATATCATTTTACAAATTATTTGGTGTTTAAAATTATCTCTGAGTCTTTCTACCAATATTATACAGCTGTATAGGAATACAAACAATGGCAAAAGTGCTGGTTATCGATGACGAACAAGGGATGCGCCAGGTAACTGCGAAAATACTCTTGCAGAAAGGACATAATGTCTTACAAGCTGAAGACGGTATGTCAGCAAAGCAAATCTTTGAAAATGAAACCCTGGACCTGGTCCTTTTGGATATACGTTTACCGGATATGGACGGGGTTGAGGTCCTGTCCGAAATAAAACAAATAAAACCCGACCTTCCGGTCATTATGCTCTCCGGCTTTGGCGATGTTGAAACCGCAGTCGAGCTCGTACGGCAGGGCGCTTTCGATTATGTTTCAAAACCGTACAAAGTTGACAAGCTGTTAAGTTTGGTAGAAAATGCCTTAGGGCAAGGCAATACAACTGGCAGCGGCGGCAAAACCGACGTTGAAAAAAATACCCAGCAAAAACCTGCAGCAGATAAAATATCCATTAAACAAGATATAAAAAAGACCGCAATAAAACCTCCCCTGCTATTTGCCGTTATGGCGGCATTTATCTTATTGTCGGGCGGATTTTTTTCCTTTAAATTCCTGTTTAATAGACCTGTGCCGGAAAAGGAGTTTTCCATTCCTTATTCAAACCCGTCTGCAATTTGTTTTTATGGTGAAAACCTGTGGGTCAGTGACCTGATGGAAGAATCTATCTATAAGCACTCTATGGACGATAAATTATCCATAATCGTTGCCTATAAGCTTGCCGGTATACAGGTCAACGGCATTGCCTGTGACGGCAATTATCTATGGACATGTAATTCTTTTGATCAAAAGATCCGTAAGCATAAATTAGATTATAACCTGTCGGTCGTTTCTACTTACAATGCCACGGGACTTAGTATTTCCGGTATTTATTTTGACGGCACGAGCCTTTGGTCCATAGATTTTCAGCAGGGAAAGATAAATAAACATAAAATAGATGATTTAAGTATAGTGAATACTTATAGGAGCCCTGCCGCAAATCCCTGCGGCATGTTTAAAAAAGGCGGGAGTTTTTACGTTGTGGATGCGGGTTCGAACAGAATATATAAAGTGAAAGGAAGTAATTTTTCTCTGGAGGCTGTTTATACCCTTGATAAATTCAAAAACAGCAGATACCACATAACAGCGATGGCTTTTGACGGCAAATCAATCTGGCTGTGCGCAAGCGGCATTCAAACAATATTCCGTTGTCCTTTAACTAGTTTAAAGCCTGCCGATTAACTATAATAGCTTTTCATGCCTTTTTTTCCAGCGGTAAACTTTCCTTTTTCGGTTCTATAAATAGATTTATAACAACCGTTGTACCTTTGCCTTTAACACTTTCTATTTGAAGAGTCCCTTTGTGCAGATTAATTATTCTTTTTGCGGCGGTCAGGCTCAAGCCCTTCCTGCCTTTTTTTGTAGAAAAGTAAGGCTGGAATATTTTTTTGATATGCGTCTCTGAAATACCCGTACCGGTATCCGCTATTTTAGCGGTTATCATTTCATTGTTCTCATCAAAATTTGTAAACAAAGTCAGCTGGCCTCCTTCAGGCATAGCCTCAAGCGAGTTCTGCAGCAAATAGCCAACAGCCTCATTAAGCAGGTTCTTATCTCCGTCAAAAACATTTATTTTTGTCCCAAATTCTTTTTTTATTGAAACATTTTGTATTTTGAATTTATTCTCAAATGACTGCAGGTTTTCTTCTAAAAGTTCATTAATATCAAGTTTCTTTATGCTCATCTCAGGTATTCTTGCAAATTTCAGGAACTCTTCTATCGAACCGAGCATGTCCTGAACATTGGTATCGACTATTTTCAGCTGTTCTTCCATCTCGTCTTCCATTTTATAATTAGAGATACACAGCTGGATCGTACCGGACATGATGCCCAGGTAATTACGCACCCGATGGGCAAACCCTCTTGCCAGGTCTTCTAATATTACAAAATGCTCTTTTTCCCTGTCTTTTAAACTCTTGAGGCGATTATCCATAAAAGATGACATCTGGCTCAGTTCTTTTTCTACCTTTTGCCATCTTTCTTTTTCAACTGCAAGATAGATTTCTTTTTCCTGTAAAGCTTTTGCCACCTCGGCCTTTTCAGCTTCGATTTTTTCAAGGCGGGCTTTTATCTTTTCTTCGGCTTCCTTTACAGCCTCATTCTGCACCCTTATATCTATATGCTCCTGTACAGCTTTGCCTGCAGGCAGTACGCTTATCCCTGAAACTTCGCTAAGCTGGGATTTCAGGTCTTTGTTCTCTTTTTCAAGAGATTCAAACTTTGTTTCCCACTGGAACCTTGCCTTATCAAGAGAAGTTTCTATTTCTTTGGTCTTGAGCCTGTCTTCCAGTAAAAGCTTTTCCTGTTCCCATCTATTTTCAAGGTTCTTTAATTGCCAGGAAAGTTCTTTTATAAGCATCTCATGGTTTTGAGTCTGTGTTTGGAGCGATTTCTTTTCGTCTTCCTTGGTCTCAAGCTTACGCTGCCAGAGCATCTGCTCTTCGTCGTAACGCCTTTTCCAGAAATCTGCGACGCTGATGGCATCTACAACCTGCATCATCTCAGAATCTACTGGCATTTCTGTTTGTATTTTTTGCAGTTCTTCCTGTACCCAATCCCATGCATCTTCTACCATATTTTTACCTCATTATTAGAGAGCGTTCAGCGTAGAGCGTATAGCGGATAGTCACAAAACAAATTATAATTTTGGTTTTCCTATACGCTAAACGCTATCCGCTCTACGCTATTGTGGTATCGTTATTTCCTGTCCTGGTGCTACCTGCCCTCCGGTAACTTTGTCTTTATTTGCCTTATAAATATCTTTCCAGCGGCTGGGATCATTATAGTATTTCTGAGCTATGTTCTGCAAGTTTTCGCCCGGTTTTACGATGTGGGTCTTTGGCCCTGTGTTTTCCGCTTTGTTATTGGGACTTTTTGCACTTTCTTTCTTTAATTCCTTGGGTTTAGGAGTTTCAATTAAGACTGGCACAGGTTTGACCTCGATTAATTGGATTGGGGTATCAACGTCGACTCTTTTTACGGGCACGTTTTCAGGTATTGGCTCCTGGCCCGGGGTAGGGGGTGCTGTAGTGATGGACTGGGACAAAGAGGGTATAATAAGCACCTGGTTCGGGGTGAGAGCTCCGCCGCGGCCGATATCTTCTTTGTTTGCCTGATAAATATTGTTCCAATATTTTTCGTCGCCATAATATTCCCTTGAAACCGACTGCAGGGTATCGCCTTTACGCACTATATGACTTCTTTGAACACTGCCTTCCTG
The DNA here is from genome assembly GCA_020523885.1 of Candidatus Liberimonas magnetica. NCBI lineage: Bacteria > Pseudomonadati > Elusimicrobiota > Endomicrobiia > Endomicrobiales > Candidatus Liberimonas > Candidatus Liberimonas magnetica. The sequence goes on from JAJAPY010000004.1 coordinate 210,075, forward strand.
AAGGGTTGTTTTCTTTCTTTCTTCATACCGTATCTTCTTTGCGTCTGATTCTGCCGCTTTTATCCTTTCCCTGATCCTTAAGGTCGATTCTTCTATCAGTATCTCTTCTAATTTCTTTTTTTCCGACTGCACATCACTAAGGTTCTTTTTTAAACCTGAAACCTCATCTTTCAGGTTGGCATAGTAAAGTTCCAGGCTCCCGGGTTCAAGTTCTTCTTTCGGCTGGCCTCCGAACCTGCAGACTAAACTTAACCTGTGAGACCCGCCTATATCTTTTATCCCGACTAAAGGTATCTGGAATGCATAATCAATCTGCGTCCCGATAAAATTCAAAGAAAAACCTACTCCGGAATTCACATAATTGTTGCCGCCCATTTTCAGCCCGCCGCGTAAGGCGAATGTTTCACTTAACCATTTTTCTAGGCCAAAGGCTGTATACCACTTGTTTGAATTGTTTATACCATCGATAGCCCATTTAATGCTCTTTTGCCTCCAGCCGAACCCCAGCCTGTAAGTCGCCTGCAATTGATCAGTATCCTTTAAACCCAGATCCGGCTGGTTTATATCGCTGGCCGAGAACCCGAAGAAGAAACGAGGAAGTATATTGTAAATCAATCCGGCATCTACACTGTAATTTGAGACAGTGTCCTTTTTACCGTAATCAAAAACCGGGCTTTTAACCAGATAATCGTCAATATTGTATTTTTCTGACAGGAATTTCAGGTTTATGCCGTATGCCAGCCTTTCTTTATAAGATTTTCCGAAACTAAGATAATAGGAGGACTCCTCGTAATAGTCTGTAAGCGAAAAATTCCGCCAGCCAAAAGCAAAAGTGCCGAAATGCCTGATAACGGTCTTATCTTTTGTTATATCGCTGTCTTTAGGCGCTGCTATGCCGCTTGAAGAAACTGCTGCGAAAGCTGTGCTTGAAACTGATACGCTTGATAACGTACCGTCTTTCTTAGGAGACTTATTTGTATTGAGCAGCAGCAGCAGTTTTTCTTTTGCTTTATTTTTATCGTCTATGAATACCCTGGCCTTTTTTACTTTTCTAGTTCTTATTTTTTTTGGGAATTTATTTATCGCGAGCTTTCCGGACTCCGTTATGAAAAATGGAAAAACAGCCGAGATAAAAGAAGTGCTTAGGTCAGAATTATCGTCCAAGCCTACCCATAATTTACCGTAATCGGCCCCTATCTGTGATTGCCTGATAAAACCAAGTCCTGCCGGGTTATAATAGATACAAAACGGATCGTCGGCCAGAGCAGTAAACGCATTTCCCATACCCATAGCCCGGGCACCTGCCCCTGTATCATCATAATCAGCGACTACAGCGGTAAGCGATAAGCTGTAAGTTATAAGTGAAACAACAATAAAAATGAAAAAGCTGAAGGAATGGCGAATAAAAGTTCTCCTTGGCCTATTAAAGATATATTTCAATGATTCTAATTTCTTTTTCATTTTTTAACTCTTTTTGCTTAATTCTTACCGCTTAATGCTTAGCGCTGACGTTTCTATCTTACCACCATGATAGTACCGTTGATCACTTTCCCTTCGGCCTCTATCTGGTAAATATAAACTCCTTTATGAGCTTCTTTACCGTCCCATTCTAATATCACGGTAGTGTTTGTCGGGTCACTTAACGCTTTTAGGTCAGCGACAAATTCTCCCTTCAGGTCATAAACTTTGCCAAGGACCTTGTCTCCGGTCGGATTATTTATTATGAATGTCATTTTTTCGTAAGGTGAAATTCCCGGCGTAAATACCTTTTTGGGAGTCAGGCTTGCAAGGCCAAAACCAGCCGCAAGGCTTGTCTGCCTCAACTGGAATGCTCCGGGCTTAATGGCAAGCGCTATAAATTTCTTTTTTGTAGTGTTCGCATATCCGCCGACTTTTATATATTCCACACCGTTATCCCAGTAAAGTGCCAGGGTGTTCGGATTAAATTGTATTGAACGTGCCTTACGCGCTATGGACTGGGATATGTCAGAATAATTGAACTCCATGCTTAAGGGTGTATCGAACTTATAATCTGAGACTTTGTTCAACTGGGCGTCGATTATATTCACGTCATAGACCCTCAGTATGGTATCGGTCTCCGAGCTTGTTTTACGCTCGATATTCAGGCTTAAATTCTTATGCAAGGCATTATTTTCTGCTAGAAGGTTTTTTGACACATCTTTAGGAACAACGACCAGAACTTCGTTGTCGCTTGAAACGATGTTCAGCTGGTCCGGGTTAAGTGATTCAAGGATCATCGAGTTCTGGCTTTCTATACCCGAAGTATCCATTGAACGGACAAGATAATAGAACATCCCGCCTTGAGTTGTTGTATCTGTCCACTGGTTTGTACCGCTCGATATATAGACTATTGGCGTAGTATAGTTGAAAGCCGAAAGAGAAAGAGCACGATAAATCTTATACCCCGAAAGGTCATCTATATCCGTGCCGTCTTCGTTTTTAACAGCAGTACTCCAAAACAGGGTGAAATTCTGCTGATTATCCGACAAGTCGCCCTTTAATCCGCTTGGCGCCACCGGTATGTTTAATACCGGCACTGTAAACGTAAAACTGGAAATACATATTGTTTTTAACCCTTTCCTGTCGTTTGAAACGACCTTCCACCAGTACTGCCTGTTTTCAAGGAGCCTTTTTGGAAGTGCCAGGCTTGCCGTTGAAAGAGAAGTTGTCGAAAAATAAATACTTGAAAAATCAGAAATACTCGATATATATAAACTATACCTTACATAATCGTTTAGATCTGTATCTACTGACTCACTCCAGCTGAAAGATGGTGTTTTTGTGGTTATTAAACCTGCGTTTGCAGGAGAAGTCAAATCAAACGTTTTCGGAGGGTTGTTGGTCATCGATATTATAAAAACACCTACAGAAGTAAATGTGTATGCTGTGTCCACCTGGTTTGGAGGAATGCTCTGGTCAAACCCGCTTACCCTCACTCTCCAATAATATGTAGACTGGTCAAGAAGAGGGCTGTCAGAAAGCGGTTGATAATATGTATCCGTCCCTATGGGTATAGTAGGAGCGCCTTCAAACGTTGGGACAACAGAATACTGCAGGAAATACCTTATTGTGTCAACGGGGTCAGCATCAGCAGCAGAGTTCCATTTGAACAAAGGCGTTAAAGTATCTGTTATTTTAATGCTGCCGGTAGGACTTATCAACTCATAACCACTCCAAACAGGCAGTTCTTTTATTGCATCAGTATAAAACATCAGCCTTTGATTTGACGTTTTAACCATCCCGTAAGGCCCTACTGCATCGATTTGCCAATAATACTTGTGATTATCAGACGGGACAACAAGAGATGTTGTATTATTCGTAAGCCCTGTCAGGGTTTTGCTCGACACAAAATCAGAAAACAATGAATAACTTAAATTATATTTTACTTTTTCGTCAACTGCAGGGTCAGGCTGGGTTGTTTTATCCCACGTAAAGTTTATCAGGTTAGCAGTAAAACGGGTATTGTTGGCTGGAGATACCAGGTTAAAAGCAACCGGTTGTTGGAGCACAGCATTTACCCTGAAATAAAATGTTGTAGAGCAAAGAGTAGTTTTTAAACCGTCTGAGGCCCAGACTCTCCAATAATATGTTGCATTTTCATCAAGCTGCGGTGTGACAAAAGACCTTGCGCTCTGCCAGCTGGATGAGCTAAAACTAATGAAATTGCTGTATATTGAGTAATCAACCCTGTAACTGATCGTATCTCCCGGATCCTTATCCGTAGACCTGCTCCAGGAAAGAGACGGTGTAGCTATATTTGTGATATTTGCATTGGACGGCGAAACCAGGTTAAACGATGAAGGAGCGCTATTGACCGCATTTATCCTTACTGCCCAGGACTGCGATGACCAGGTGCTTATACTGTCTAAATCTGAAACTTTCACTTTCCAGTAATAGGTAACATCTTCGGTCAAAGCTGTACTTGGAGTAAAGGTCAGGCTGGCCCCTGCATTGCCTTGGACAACGTTGCCTGTGACACCGACTGTGGTGGAATAATATAATGTGTAGGAAAGAGTGTCTCCTGAGGAGGTATCACTATCTGTAGAATTGTTCCAGGAAAAAACCGGCTTACTACTGCCTACTATTAAATAATTTGTGGGCGAGGTTAGGTTAAATGCAGACGGAGGACTATTTCTGGGGCACGCGGAAGGAGTGGTTACAGAAATATTTGACCAGTTACCCCTTTCATCAGCCGTACGAATGCTGAAATAATAAGTGGTTTTGTTGCTTAAATTTGTTGGTGTCGTATAAGAACAAACCGTACCTTTAACAACACTGGTCGATATAGTTATCACAGGAAAAGGAGAGGACATATTTGAATGCGATGAATATTTTATCTCAAATTTTCCTCCGGATATATTATTCGTGTAACCGTCATCGCCGGGGCTGACCCAGGAAAGGCTTACCTTTCTCCATCCGGGTTGTACGCTGAACTTTGTAATTGCTCCGGGCAGTGTTACGTCAACTTGCGCATAAGTTGTTGCTCCTTTTGATATACCGGACCAGTTATTGGCTTCATCTGCAAGCCATACCCTGAAATAGTATGTCAAGCCGCTGGTCAATCCTGTTACGGTATAATTATTTACAACGCCTTGAGCTGTTGACGTTGTCCTGTAGACATGAGTGTAGGCATTGGGGTTTGTACTGAAAACCGGCGACGGGGTATTCGTCCAATCTATTCGCAGTTTTCCATTTACAATGGCTCCGCTTACGACATTGTCGCCCGTGTTTGTCCATCTTAAAGAAACCTTCCCTTCAGTTGCTCCGGGGAGTGCGGTAATTGCTGAAATTCTAGCAGGGGAGGTCGAATCAGGTGTCCGTACTAATCCACTAGTTTCTGAAAGCGTAGACTCCAGAGCATTGCCGCTAAAATGTCCCTGGGCTATGTTAATACCCTTATCACTACAGGACACTTTAAAATAATAGGAATTTTCAGCAACAAGTCCCTTATACATATAAAAAGTAGTGGGATGATTTACTTCCTTATTATTAATATACACAAACTGCGAAAATGGAGGAATTGATGCGATGTATATTTTATATTTATCCCTGTCATCTGTGCCGGTAAAAGACGGGTTAGACCAGGCAATGTTCGCAGAATAAGAGCTTTTTACCACAGCTGTAATGTTTGTCGGCGAATTGGGCTGTTTATCCAGAGTAGCCGTAGATTTTGCAACAGACATTATAGAATAATTGCCTACATTATCTCTTGCTTTTAAGGCAAACGAATATGTCGCTCCGGGATAAAGCCCTGCTCCTGTCAGAGTATATCGTTCATTCGCTCCTGACACACTTTGTCCTTTAGGCGCAACCAGAGACGATGCAACCGTGCCAAAATTCTGGGATGTTATCGTGTAAGTAGCCCATTTAAGAAGGTAATCCGTGCATATCCCGTTCGTCCCGTCATTGCCTGATGAAAGCCATTCGAGCATAACATCCCCGTCAAGCGCCATGCCTGTGCTTGTGCCCAAAAGCAGCGGCTGAGACGGAGGAATGCTTAAAGTAGTTGTAGAGTAAGAAACTTTTTCTGCGATGACTTCTTCCGGGAAACCGTTATTATTCGTTGCCCATACCTTATAATCATAACTTGCTTTTTCGGTCAAGCCGGAATCATAATGCGTGGTTGAACGGACAAGGTTCATAACTTTTGTAAAAGACGGGAACGGGCCGCCTTTGATTTGAACTGAGTACCTGGTTTGCGGGGAGTTGCTGTTCGTATCCCATTGTATGGCAAGGCTTGAAACGGTGTTAGCTGTTACGTTTATATTCGTCGGAGGATTCGCAAAAGTAAAACTTGATGTTATTATCCCTGAATCCCTGCTTATGAGCCCGTTAAATGCCTGTAGATAAATCGAAGCTGTGCTGTTAGGTGTCAGGTTTTCCTGTATCCAGAACGTTGTGCTTGCGGATAAATCTACGGAAATGTTCGTTGAACTTGTAGCGCTTTTTACGCGGTAACCAGCCGCATTTGGAGATAGGTTCCAAACCCAGACCACCGATGTTTTATAAACAGCGAACTTATCATATCTAAAAGTTGGTGCAGCTATATTTACATAAGGATAATTAAAATTAGCTGTATTTACCGATTCTACATCTATCGATGACTTCCAAACCCCGTACACTCCCTCATTATCGCTTGCCTTAAGAGCAAAATAATAGGTTACCCCAGGTGACAAATTACTTATATCTCTTGTTTCTATAGTCCCACTTGAAGCTAAATTTGTCCAGCTTAATGTATCATAAGTATTACCCCACCAACTATAATTTGAATTAGTGATCGGTCTTGTAGCATATTTAAGCTCATACGCAGGATAAATCTGATATTGCGATGGAGTAGACAGGCCGTCTCTTGTATCCGGGACTGTCCAGACCAATGTGATCTTGCCTTCAGGCACGCCACCCATAGAAAGAGCCGTAAGGTTTGAAATGCTTTCGGGAAAAGCATATCCCCTCATACTAAAAAACATTAAAATTATTGAAATTACAATTAAACTTTTAATAACAGCTTTCATTTAGTCCCATTATTAGTTTAGGTTATTTTATTAAGTATTTCAATGTGCTTTTTCGCACATTAAAAATATATATATTATGTTTTTCCGGTTTAAAATAAAAAAACTACCGTTAACTGCTCTGCGGTAGCCTGTAAAAAAGTTGCCAAAATTGATTAACACCAATTTAGAGATTTTGGTATTATTAATCTGATAAGGCCCGAGATAACGTAAATCAGCCCTTTATGCCCATAAAGGCATTATTTAATCAGATTTTTATTTCGGCAACCCGGCTGGCGTGTCCCGATAATTCCCGAGATTTAGCCCCGCAGCTTTGCGTCCTCCGATTTCTCAGAGTTTGCTATTATCGTTTTTTAAACTATTAATACTATTGCAGAAACTTTCAATTTTGTCAAGGCTTTTTAAAAATATTTTTATAATTTGAAACAAAGACGATTTTAAAAAACGGAGATAGTGGCCGCTTCTCATAATATTTAAGGGTTGCGGCACTTCCTCGTTGAAAACTCGGTCGGGATTCCTTCTCCCTCGCCCATTCCGGGGCTCATCCAAAGCCCGGCGCCCTCGCTTCTTCTGCCACAGGGCAGCGCTTCGGGTCGCCTTCGAATAGATTTAAAAAACGGAGAGAGTGGGATTCGAACCCACGGTACCATCACTGATACACACACTTTCCAGGCGTGCTCCTTAAACCACTCGGACATCTCTCCATTCACTTCGTTCATTACGAGCTGCCCAGGATGTGGTTCCTGAGTGCTCACCAACTCGCACTCGTCGCAATTCTCGTGCTCCTTATTCGTCGCACTGCGACCCACTCGGACATCTCTCCTTCTTCGCCCTTCGGGCTACGAAGGACACAGTCCTTCTCAACCCTACTAGCTTGCCCGCGTAGCTTTAGGCGAAGGCGGGATAGCTTCATTAATCTTGGGTTTTCCAGGGGATTGATATTCCTAAACGTACCAGTTTATCTTCGAGTTCCAGGCACTCAAGGTTTCTTTTTATGCCGCCTTCCTTCTTTTTGATAAAACCAATTTCTTCGGCAAACTTTAATGCTCCGTTAATATCATTTTTTGAGATCAAGCTGATTATTTTCTCATCCGTTCTTGAAAGTTTAACCGGTTCAAACTGATATTCCTTAAATGCCGCCCATACCATAGGACACCATCTTTTGACGACTTCTTCTCCGATCGTCTCGGAGTATTGCCTGATCTCAAGCTGTGCTTTATTTTCCATTCTAAGCTCTAAAAAATGAAGCAGGTTGTTTAGATCTATTTTCCAGTATGCTTCTGTATAAGTCGATAACGGGAGGTCTTTTCTAGCCTGCTCCCTTGCGACTCCAAGCTCGATCCTTCTTTTGTACTCATTTTGGAGTAACTCATGCAACTCTGCTTCTCTTTTTGAAAGCTCTCTTCCGTTTTTAATATCGATAAAACCTGCACTTCCCTGTCTGTTCCTTAAAGCCTGCATACGCCATTGGTCTTCTTTTGTTTTAGAGGTAGAATCAATAGCTATGGAATACCTGGTCGAGTATTCATTGACATTGGCTGTCCTGTGCCTTATCCATTGCCTCCAGCAATCCATGGGAACCCGCAGGTGAAATTTTATTTCGCACATTTCAAACGGGGAAGTATGTTTATGCCTTATAAGGTACCTTATCAACGTCTCATCATCGTTCATTGTTTTAGTACCGGCACCGTAGGAAACCCTGGCTGATTGAACGATCGAAGCATCGGTACCCATATAATCAACTACTCTGACAAAACCGTCATCTAACACTTTAAAAGGTTTTCCCAACACCTGGTCTAACTCAGGGACGGTGATCCTCGTCAGTTTTTCGCTTTCTTTATCCATGTCAATCTCCCTTATGTCGCGTCCTGCCGTTGGCAGGACTTACCTTCGCTTCGCTCAGGATTGTTCTGGCTCGATTTGTAACTTGTTCGCCGGAACGCTCCCCATAGGGAAACCTAAGGTTTCCCTTCTGGCGTCCGCCATTGAAGCATTGGCGGACTGTCATCCCTTCCTAAGCGGTTATTTTGATTCCAGTCGCACTTTTACTATGTAATTGTTTATTCTTCCCTTTTAAGCCTGTATTCAACTTCTCCCGGGGCTATTAATCCAAGTTCTTTGCGGGTTATGCGCTCTACATAAGATGGATCATTTTGTAACAAAAATATTTCTTTTTTCAAAAGAGCATTCTCTTTTTTTAACTGCTCGAGTTCTCCTTTTAACTTGTAAATTTCCCAAAAACGCCTTACAAGCTTTCTTGAGCCAGCGTTTCCAAAAAGAAATAGGAAAATTATAGCCCCAACAATAATATAAATTATATTCTTCGGCAGTTTCAGCGGAGCCCCTCCGGCAGGAGCCTCAGGCTCCTCTAAATAACGCCTGCCATCCATAGTCCGTCATTGTTTCGGTAGCGGACGGGGGAGGGCTTTCCAAGAAGGCGGGCAAATCTTAAACTTTAAAAACTTTCTTTCCTAAATATTTGGCTTTTTTGCCAAGCTCTTCTTCAATCCTTAAGAGCTGGTTATATTTACATATTCTATCGGTACGGGAAGCTGAGCCTGTTTTTATCTGGCCTGTATTTAAAGCCACGGAAAGATCGGCTATAAAAGTATCCTCTGTTTCCCCTGACCTGTGCGAGATCACAGCCGTATATCCTGCCTCAAATGCCATCTTAACGGCAGCTACGGTCTCTGAAAGAGTGCCTATCTGGTTGACCTTAATTAATATCGAGTTTGCGATACCTTTTTTTATGCCTTCGGAAAATATATTCGTGTTTGTTACGAAGACATCGTCCCCGACAATCTGTACCTTCTTGCCTAATCTTTGCGTGAGCTCTTTCCATCCGGTCCAGTCTTTCTCGCTTAATCCATCTTCTATGGATATTATGGGATATTTAGCGAGTAAGTCCGCATAAAAGTCAACCATTTGAGCTGAAGTTTTTGTTTTATTTGAAACTTCGCCTTCAAGGACATATTGATTATTTTCAAAAAGCTCGCTTGCAGCTGCATCAAGGGCGATAAGTATGTCCTCTCCCAGCTTATACCCCGCATTTGATACAGCTTCTGCTATTACTTCCAGCGCCTCTTCATTAGATTTCAAATTTGGTGCAAAACCGCCTTCGTCACCTACGCTTGTTGCATAGCCTCTTTTCTTTAAAACGCTTTTTAAGTTATGGAAAACCTCTGCGCCGGTGCGCAATGCTTCCCTAAACGTTTTCTGAGCTACCGGCATGACCATAAACTCCTGCAGGTCAACATTGTTGTCAGCATGAGCTCCGCCGTTTAAGATATTCATCATTGGCACAGGAATTACATAGTCATTTGACTTGATTTCGTACGCTTTTCTTATATATTCATACAAGGGCAATTTGTTTTCCAGAGCTGCTGCTCTTGCACAGGCAAGAGATACTCCAAGTAAAGCATTCGCTCCGAGATTGGATTTGAAGTCTGTGCCGTCAAGTGCTATCATTTTATCATCGATTTTTTTTTGTTCGGTTATTTCCATTCCTGCAATAGCTTGTGCTATTTGTTTATTTACATTGCTAACAGCTTTTAAAACGCCTTTCCCCAGGAAACGGCTTTTATCTCCGTCTCTTAACTCAAGCGCCTCTCTTTCCCCTGTTGAAGCGCCGGACGGCACAGCGGCCCTGCCTAATACTCCGTTTTCTAAAATAACATCTACTTCTACTGTCGGGTTTCCGCGAGAATCTATGATTTCCCGGCCGATCACCTGCTTAATCTTTGACATATTTCCTCCCTTGTATAATTTTCATTCAATAGATAATTTTTTAGTTATATTATAATACTACTTTTAATAAATCTTGTAAACCCCATAAAACCCTTAAGGCAGATTATCTAAATAGTCAAGCAAAAGCAAAGCATTTTTACTTGTATCCGTTCCTATATTAAAAATATAAACCCGGGAATTCATAAGTAAACTTAAAGAAGCGGTTAGCCTTGAAACAAGTATTTCAACTTTAGAGATGATATCTTTTATGTTGAACCTGATAAAATACTCCAGCATCTGTGCAATACCTATTCCCAAAATACAATTTTTAAATAACGGTATTACGGCAGACAGCCTGTTTATTTTAATTATTTTTGATTCACTTGAATTTATTCTCTTGCCCACTAAAAGTACGGACACCGGTACAGATTGAGATATCTTATCTTTGAAAAACGCAATATCTATAAGTGTTTTTGGCCCGAACTTTCTGCGTATCATTTTACCCTGGAAAGCCTCAGGTATATCTGACCCGGAATCCTGGCTTAAGCCTATCCTTAACGGAAACGGCAATATTTGTCTGGAATCCGTTATAAGAGGCGTGTCATCCGATAAAAGTTTTATTTTGTCATTTTTTAATAATTCAAGGCAAAGTGTTGTTTTCCCCCCGCCTTGAGGAAGCAGGCACAGCAGGCCTTTGCCTTTATAAGAAACACCCAGGGCATGGACCCTGTGGACTCCGTGTTTGTCTAAAATCTCACCGGTTCTTGAATGTATCAAAAGATATACAAGTTCATGCAACAGGTCAAGCTCATCTGAAAATATTTCGCACTTATCATTTTTATAATCATAAATACTCAAAGCTTTTCCGTTGTAGTCAATAAATCTTTTCTCATTTAACTCATGCCAACTTAGGTCTTCTTTTTTTATAAAGATTTTGTTCTTAGGCAAAATATCATACGGCGGTTTTTGAAGGTTTGCAATAATATCAATTTTATAAGTTTTTTGCACAACCGGTTTTGTTACAGTATTTAGAAAATATGAAAAATCTCTTTTCAACCTGCTAATAAGTTCGAAATTAGAATCTATCTTTAGCGTTATACCGTAAATATTAATAATTAACTGTGTTTTTTCCATGCCAATCCATTTAAAAATCCAAAGCCATATGAGATATGTGCGATGAATGATAAAATAAAAACTGTTATAAAACTAAATATATTTTCCCTATTTTTTATTGTGACCCATATTGAATTGCTTAAATTCGCAATAATGTACACATACACGGGTACAGGCCATACAGGGCTAAAAATCAATGAAACTATGTAAATTAAAAATAGTGAAGGAATTATATGATATAAAGACAATGTTTTCGGCATTATGAATGTCATTATCGCCCTGCCTTTTCCTGAAGCGAATATCTGCTTTGCAAAGCCAAAAGTATCTTCTCTCCTGTAGTGATAAACCGTCAGTTCAGGAGAATATAGCATTTTATATCCCTTCTCTTTTAATTTTTCTAAAAGCAGGTTTTCTTCATTATAATACAACCTTTCATCAAAACATATATTTTCTTTGTCAAATACTTCTTTTTTAATGGCCAGATTACATAGTATCAACTTTTTATCATCACAATATACATCACCTGGTGTTTTTATTTTATATCTATTACCCATTTTCCAGGCCGTAAAAGGAGATTCAAATATATATCCCGATATTCTCTGGAAATAAGAACTATTCACGGGTGTCAGGTTAGGCCCGCCTATTATTTTAACATCAGGGTATTTTTCATATTTATCTTCGAGGATTTTAATGTTGTCTTTTTCAAAAAAAACATCGTCATCCAGGAAATATATTATATCGGCTTGGGACTTTTCTATCCCGATATTTCTTGCCTTGCTTTTGCCAATTTTGTTTTCTATTACAATATAGCTAAGCTTGTCAGTTTTAAACTCGCTCAAATAATCCACTATTTCCTTGTCATATCCGTTAACAACAATCAAAATATCGTTATTTGCAATTCTGCCCAAGCAGGCTTTGAGTTTTTCAATCCTATGAGTTACTAAATTTATCAATATCTTCATTTTATTTAATGTTTTTATTATCGTTTAAAGGCACTAAATCGTTTAACCAGCTATATTTTGCATCCTTATTAATAACTATATTCCAATCATTTCTCGCTTTCTGGTAATCTTTAAGCATATAATAAGTCATGCCCCGGAAATAATACGCATTAATATCATCACTCTTTGTGTTTATAGAAGCATTAAAATATTCAAGAGCAGGAGCATAATCCTTCATTTGCCTGAATGCTTCTCCAATATTCCATAATACAACATTCCAATTTTTATTTAATGCTTCAGTATTATTTTGCCAGATATTTAATTTTAGATATTCAATTATATTATCCTTTAAGCCAACCTGAGCCTGCAATTTCTTATTGCATTTTGGATATATATACCTTAATTTTGAAACAAAAGCTTCTTTTAAGGGCACCCCTTCTTCCGCCGATAAAAAAACGTTAAAAACACCATAAAAACCTTCATTACATTCATATAATATCGCTCTTGAAGCTTCTTCGCTAATAGCTTTTCGGTTTATTTCTCTGTTAAAGCCATCCGTATTCAGATTGAGTATCGGGCCTTTGCCACTAAACCTGCTAACCTCTTTTAGAATTTCCGGAATAATCAATTCGTCATAAGCGCTTCTCCAATGACAAGGATCAGAAAAAAAATCGAAACCAAGCAGTCCATTTTCACTAAATTCTGTAAATATCTTTTCGATATCAACAAACATATAGCTCTTTTGCCTTCCAATTTCTCTAATTATCTCGTTTATTCTGCTATGGCGCCTTACGCCATAGTCCAGGTCAATCGCTTCATAATACATTTCTTTTGCTTTTTTATATTTTGACATATTCTCAAAACATTTAGCAGCATAAAAATATACGTAAGGATTTGCTTTGTATTCCTCCGTTTTTATTAATTTAGTAAATATTTCTATTGCAGAGTTATATTTATTTTCCTCCATTTCGAGCCTTGCAATAATAAAATCCTTATCATCTATAGGAATACTGGGGCTGCTTGGCGGATAATCTTTCATGTTTGCCGGGACAGTAAATAAGATAAGCGGTATATTTTTAGCTTTTGAAATTTCTAAAATCTCATTATAATTAACCCTGAAAACATAAATGCCGCCTATATTTTTCGGGTTGTTTTTTAATTTATTACGTGTAAGATTAAATATCTTCCTGCAAACCCAGTAATTTTCATAGAAGTACCTTGTATATTCATTAAGTAAATGTTGATTCATTTCAAGAAATTCTTTGGAAATATTATTACCCATTAACAATAATATTAAATCGGGTGAATATTCAACAATTTCTTTAAAAACCAGCAAGATTCGGTTACTTTCATAGCCGCCTGTACCGCAGTTTATAATTTCATATTGATGATCAGGAAATTGGGTATTTAAAGCCTTATTAAGTTTTTCTTTGCTTCTTTGTCCAAATATATTGGCAATAGATTCACCTATTATAAATACTCTTCTTACATTTTTCGGTTTATCTACAAGAAATTCTTCGTTATCACATCTGCTTCTTTGCGATTTATATACTTTTTGGCTCAGGCTATTAGTTGTTTTTATGAAATACTTATTATAGATTTCATAATCGTAATAGTAATTAGGGTCATTTTTTAAGCTTTTACCGGGATTCCCCAACACCACACGGAATACACTTTCTAACAGTATCAAGCCAGAAAAACAACCAATAAATATACAAATATTTATACTTACAATTTTTCTCATTTGTCAGGTGGGTTCAGCCTTATTGCATCCTCCAGCATGTAGCCGTTGGTGCATGTAAGCCAGCAATGGCATGTCTTCTTATCAAAAAAATCCCTTATTTGTCTTGATTTGCCTGATACCCAGATATCATCAAAACCATACTTCTTGAGATTACCTGCTGCCTTGTCTTTATGTACAGGGCAGAAATACAAATTACCGTACGGGTCTATCATCGCAAATTTCTGCCCGCACGGGCAATTCGGATAAAACCTTCTTTTTTCCCTGACATATTTCGGAATATAGTGCAAGCTCAGCAAATATGAAAATAATCCTTTCTGTGACAATAATGATTCTAAATTATTTATTTTGCTGTTTTCGTAAATGTCCGAAATAATCTCGTCTATTTGATTTTCAATGATCGAAATATGCTCAGGTTTCCATATAAATTGTTCCGTTTCTTTTTTTTGGACCATAATCTGGTATGAAATATGGTAATTATTTTCTTTACACCAATTATAACTTGGAAGTATCTGGCCGCAATTTTGCGGAGTTATGGTAAAATTTAGGCTAAAATATATTTGTGGAAAAATTTCTCTTACAGCTTTCATTGTACTTGTCAATGAATAAAATCCCTTTTTTATGCCTCTAATCTTATCGTGTCCGCTTTCCAGCCCGTCTAAAGAAGTACCTAAAGATAAACGTTTTGGATCGATCAAGGGTTTTATTTGTTCAAGTGTTTCGATAATTAAATCTTTGTTCAGGAAATTTGACAAGATAAGGATATTGGCATCAGGAAAGTTTATTGAAAAAAACTTAAATATCTCCAAAAAATCTTTTCTTAACAGAGCCTCTCCGCCGCTAAGGACTACGAATTTAATATTCTTCAATAAATCCGAACCTAAAACAAGTTTTTCAAGGTCTTTTAGGGTTAATTCTTTGTCCTTTTTATTTAGATACCTTAAATTGCACATTATGCACTTAGAATTGCATTTATATGTTAATTCAAAATGAATCTCTTCAGGCGGCAAGACCTCGGTTCTTTTTGGTATAGCTTTTTTTTCCAGTTCTATTGATTCTTTTTCTAGAAATTTCTTTATGTTATTCATTTATCATAGCCTTGCATTCATTTATCAGGTTTTTTGTTGTTTGGTTATTTGCTTCAAATTTCAATGCTTTTTTAAAACAAGGTATCGCTTCTTTGTATTTTCTGCAATACTTGTAATATTGCCCCAATAAAAACCATTTATCTGGTTTCACCCTTAAGACACCGGAGGTTTCAGGTATTTTCAATTCAAGGGCTAGTTTGCAAAAAGTTTCATACCTCTTTAATCTTTCGACATAATCATTATTGCCGTTATCCGATTTCCAAAAAAGATGGTGTTCCGGGTTTTCTATTTTGAATTTCTTATAATTTTTCTTTAGATACGTTTCCTTCTCGAGTGTAAAAAAGGATTGGCTTGCAAGCACATTATCTATGTAAGGCCTTGCTTTCTTTAAAAAAACCAATGTTTGTTCAAAATCCTCTTTTTTTTCTGTTGGAACTCCAAACATAAAATTTATTTGTACTCTGATCCCTGATTCATGTATATCCTTTAAAACCTTTATTCCTTCATTAACAGAGTACTTTTTGTTCATTGAATTTAAAACTCTTTGTGACCCTGACTCAACACCGACTCCGAGCCAATTACAGCCGGCCTTTGCCATCTTATGAATTAACTTCGTAGTCATATAAGAAGATATCGCCGCCTGGCCTGCCCAATGTATTTTCATATTACTTTCTATAACCAGATCACAAAACTCTTCCAATGCCTTTAAATTTCCGTTTAAAAGAAGCCCGTTAAAATAAAAATAGTTTATTTGATGAAATTTATTTCTATAGTAGGAAATTTCTTTAAAGATCCTTTTACCGCTCATCGAGCGGTATTTTTGCCAGAATAACCTTTCATAGCAAAAATAACAGGCATTTACGCATCCTCGGCTGTCAAGGATATCGAGCCTTTGAGGCTGGCTGTATGAATTATCATATATATCTTTCTCAAAGTCCTTATAGTCGGGGACAGGAATAGAATCCAGGTCTTTGACTATCTCCGGGTTTCCGCGATCTACTATTTTATCGCCTTGTTTTACTAAGAATCCCTTACATAATGGCAGATTTTTTAATTTATTTGATTTTTCAAGCAGATTTAAAAGCTCAACTAGAGCTATATCAGCTTCGCCCGGGCATACATAATCAACGTTCGGGTCACTAATAAAATCATTTGCCATCTGAGCACGGGAAGCTTTATGCCCCATAAAAACAATGGTTCTACCCCTGTCTTTTTCTTTTATCATTTTTGCCAGTTCAAGGCTTACGAGGACTGACGGTGTGTGTGTATCAAAACAAATAACCTGCGAGCCTGTCTCAAGGATTTCATCCCGGTATCTTTCAAGCATTAGTTCTTCGGAAAGTTTTTTAATAAATGATTCGTTCTCCCAGATAGAATAAAAATCCCTGTCATCCCAGTACTTTTTTAGCTCTTCGGCACTTTTGTGGTACATACGGTTATTAAGGTCAAAACAAAAAGTTTCATGCCCGTTTTTTCGTAACAAGCTGGAAAAGAACGCAAGTATATACGGCGGGCAATACCTTACCCACCAGGGACATTTAACTAAAGAAACTTTCATGGGGTCAGACCTCAACTATTGACTTCTTAATATTTTTGATTTTTTTGTTAAAATCCATTTCTTTTTGCATTCTTTTTACTGTCTTTTTATGAACATGAGCAACAGCACTTCCAGTTATTCCACCCAATTCTTTTCCAATTTCAGTCAAGGATTTCTTATTTAAATTCAGTTGATAACTTAATTCAATCAATATTTGTCGCGGTTCTTGGTAGCACGACCTTGCTTTTAACAATTCTTTTACATCTACACCATAATATCCAGCTACAACATTCGCTAAATCTCTAATTAATATTGGTTCACAAAATGCATTAATATGCGGAAAATCTTTTTTATTTATGTTTTTTCCTTCAATAAATTCTTCTTCTATTCTTTTTGTGAATTCTTCTGACCCTAAGAGCATCTGTCCTTTTATTTGCTCTTTAATATTTTCATTATTAAATTCAATTCCCGATAATATATATTCATAATATTTCTTATGACTTTTTTGATTATCACCGCCTGTATATCCTAGAACACTGCTATAATTTACAAACACATCCCTTTCATCTAAGTTTATATATCCTTTTAAACTACTCCATTTATACCTAAATAATATTCTAATTTTATCCTCAGCGGGCAATTTTTTATATCTTTCTAATTTTATTGGATTTAAATGTATGTAACGGCTTAATGTTAAAAGATATTTATCTGATTCAATTAAAATTGCCTTATATCTTCCTTGATATAAATGTCCAATCCTTTTATTTTTGTAATTAAAATATGTGGTATAAGCAGTATTGAATCTCTGCATAAAACGATTAAGGTTTGCTTCTTTTGTATTTAATAAAAAATGGAAGTGATTGTTCATTAATACGTAACAATGCACTTCCACTTTATAAATTTTAGAACTTTCCTTTAATATATCTAAAAACTTATACTTATCTTTATCTCCCCGAAATATATCATTTTTTTCATTGCCACGACAAGTAACATGATACCAAGCATCAGGATATTCTATTCTTAGAGGTCTAGCCATACTTCATTTTAACATTATCGGAATTAGCAAGTCAACAGTTGAGGTCTGACCCCAATTTTTTACGGTATTGAAACAGCTGTGCGCATCTCGTTTATGTCTCCTGCCTTGATCACGGTTGCACCTCCGCTACTAATTGTAGGATTTGCCACATAGGTTATGTTTGTCCCTGTTGCAGCATTTACTGCTTGATTAAGAGCGGTCCTGGTATCATTAAAATCTGTTGCCTGAATGATGTTTCCTGCTACAGGTGTCCGTGTATAACCGTAAGCAGCAAGCCCCCTAACAGCCCTTACAGTATCTATACGGGTTCTAAGTTCGGTAAGGTGTGCTACTTTTGCCTGTGTAGTGCCCGCTGTAACGGTCGGATTGTCTGTCCACGCCGGAAGAGCAGCTACAGTTATGGATACTGCAGCCGCGGTAGTGCATTGCCTTTGAGCCTCTGTCTGGTTAGCGCCGCTATCATAAGTATATACCGTGAAAGTGTTCGACCCGGCAGTTAATGCACCTGACGGCCGAAAAGTTATGTTAACACCTGAACCGCACATATTTTTAAAACAGTTTATACTATCCTTATACCTATAAGTAATACTCGTAGCGCCTGTAATAACGACTCGAGCATCGTTTATATTTCCACTACCAGCAGTAGCAGTAAACAGTATAAAAGGCCTTGAATTATAAGTCGTACCGGCACTTGTACTTACAAAACTCGGATTGCCGGATTTAGAATATAGCGCAGAATTTAATAATAACAAAAATGCCAGAGATAAACTTATTCTATTTTTCATATACCATACTCCCATAAATGGCATTTTTATCATATATCGGCCATTTATTTTTGGCAAATACCCCTGCCATCAAACTTGTTGTTTCTTCGGCTTTCTTTTTATTTCCTGATTCCTGATATACATCTATCAAGTTAAGCCAGGCTTCGGTATAATCAGGTTTTAGTTGAACAGCTATTTCGTAGTCATCGATCGCTTTTTTAAAATCTTTCATTTTCGCATAAGCCGAACCAAGGTTGTTATATGCATAAGGGTCCGGTTCTATTTGTATACTTTTTTCTAATAGCCATGCCGTTCCCTTATAATTTTTCTCTTCCCAGGAAATGCTTGCAAAATTGTCCAAAGCCTCTTTTGTAGGGTTAACAAAGATAACTTTTGTATAAAATTTTTTTGCAACTCTAAAGTTTCCAAGTTTTTGATGACAGAGTCCAATAAAATTCCAGACATCCAATGTTTTATAAAGACGGTTTAGCTTGTTAATACCCTCAAACTGAACAAGCGCTTCTCTCCATTTTTCTTGAGCATTATAAGCAAGCCCCAGGTTATATCTTGCCCTTATGTTGTCAGGGGCTTTTTGTACTGCATCAAAATACAATGAATACATATCCTTGAAAACAGGATTTCTTCCCAGTGTAAGTACTCCATATAAAAGAACTATAAAGACTGAAGCTATAATATTTATCGGTACTTTATACCTATATGCTTCTAACGTTATATCCAACTTAAAAATCAGCGCGGAAAGGATTATGCTGATACCTATCATGGGCAGGTATAGATAACGGTCTGCCACAGTATTAGGTAAAGGTATAATATTGCTTACCGGTAAATACATTAAAATAGAGAAACCCAAACCAAAGAACAATAATTTATTTTCTGATTTTTCGTATTTCTTTATAACAGAATAAATGAAATATCCTATTAACAATACGCCAATAACCGGTATAAGGAATTTTAGACTCGCTGCTGATCTCGGTAATTCTATCAAATAATCAAAAGATAAATTAAATGGCCATACTATTATAGATAAATAGTGAAAGAACGATAAAAATATTGTGCTAATATATGCAAAAACCGAAGATAGCGGTGAAGTATTGTCTTTAATATTAACAAATATGGCTTTATTTAATATATAACTGAAACGATCGGACCAAAAATAAATCAAGAAAACCGCAGTTACCGTAACAAATATAATAATTATTGCTTTTTGAATATATGAAGTTGTTTCTTTCTGATATATGCTAATATACAATAAAAGAACAACCGGTAAAGTTATGCATATTTCTTTAGAAAAAAGCGCTAAAACAAATGAAACAGATGATATTAAGTAAAACCACTTAGAACCATTTAAGGCTAGAATAAAAAAAACCAGAGAAACCAGATAAAATAAAGTACTTAAAACATCAGCTCTAAATGAAGCTACATTCACTGCTTCTGCCTGTACCGGATGAAGGGCAAAAATCAGGCCTGAAAAAAAAGATATCTTAAAAACCGGCAGATTAATTCCAGATTTTTTTACAAGTAAAAATACAAGAAAAGCAACCAGCACAGAGTTAAAACAATGCAAAACCAGGTTTGTAAAATGATATCCTATTGCCCTATTCTTCCATACATGATTGTCGAGCATCAACGAAATAACCGTTAAAGGCCTTGCTGCGGATTTGGCACCATATAACGGCAATGCTCCCACAGGCCCAAAGTAGGCTTTAATGTTATTGATATCTGAAATAAATTCATTATTTACGATTAAATGAAAATCATCGGCAACATATGAATTTTTCAAAGAACTGATATGGCTTAAAAAAGCAAAAAGAAATATAAAAATTGCCCAGAAATACCACTTGTAAAAATAGTTAACAGTTATCTTAAACAAACCAAACCTTCCGAGAAAGTTAACAGGTGAGGTCTGACCCCAATTTTCCAAAAACAATAAATGAGGTCTGACTCCTCATGTTTGGGCACAAATACATTTGATTTTCAACAATATTTTATAATAAACGCATCATTATTAAATTGCGCTGTATAGTTTATTCGTTCAATACAATTATAATATATATTCTATATTGCGTCAAGTGTTTTTACCCCTAATTAGCGTCAACTAACCATATATATTCATCACAGGGACAAATTTCAGCTTCGCAAGGTTTTGGTTCATCAAATAATTCAAAATTATTATCGAAAATATTGCCTATGGGTTTATCGCTTAAAGGCCCGCATCTTGTAACATTCCCGTTAGCTTTTATTGATGCATGGACATGGCCGGACCGGCAGAGTTTTCCTTTTGTTTGTCTGCCTTCAAGATGGTACTTTATTCTGGCAATATCGCCTAAAAACGGTGTTATAATTTTTCTTTCTTCTTCACTATAGGATTCAGGGTATCTTTTCCCGCCGTATTCCCCCCAAAAAGCCGCTAAAGCGAAATTTATTCCGTTTTTTTCAAACTCTTTTTGATAGAACGAAATTTCATTCATTTGAGGCGGATAAGCAAGGTAGCATACACCTCCGCTAAAGCCATGATTTTTCAAGGTCTTTACTTTTTTAATAAAGGGCTCCAATTTTGATTCTAATGGATGAAAATTCATATCCAAACACACCCTTTTAGGGTCGATTTTTTTTGCAAAAGTATAATAATCACCGGAAAGCTGGCTTGTAATTTTTATTGTATGCAATTTAGATAATTCATCTATTAATTCAATGAAATTTGGATACAAACTTGGCTCGCCGCCGGTAATCATTATATGACATTCCCTGTATTTATTACGCATTTTTTCCCATATCTTAACCATTTCGCCAACAGAGAAATACCTATTTAGCTTTCCCATCTCTTCCCATTTATCATTAAACCAGCAGAAAGGGCACCTGAAATTACATGTATAATGTATGTCCCAAACAAATGATATTTTTTCCATATGTCACCTAACCTTATTTTTTAACACACTTATAAACAACATGAGGGTATGGATAGCCTTTATCAAACCTGTACGAGGTTACGAAAAACCCCGCGTTTTCTAATAACTTTATATACTGGCCTGAATCATGAAAGTAAAACGAATATCCGTATGTAAATCCTAAAATTTTTACAGCTATGGTTTCTTGAAAATAGTTATAGCAATATTTCCAATAAGGCTTTTTATCGACTTCCTTTAATAATAGGATACCATTTTTGTTAAGAGAATTAAAGCAATTTTTAATAATATTTATTTGTTCTTCAAAAGGAATCAAGTATAGAGTATCGCTAATAACAATCACATCATAGTTTGGCCTGACAAAGTCTCTGATATCCTGTACAGTAAAACTGATGTTTTCCCTTTTACAAATACTAGCTTTTGCGGTCTTTATCTTGGTTTCGGATATATCATAACCTTCCACTATTCTTTTTTCTGATGTCAATGCCAATATATTCGAAAATAGTCCTATGCCGCAGCCAAGATCTGCTATTTTACACTCTTTGGGCAGCAATGTTTCAACTATAAGATATGGGCACATCAATAGTTTTGTTTTTATATAAATTTTGGTTAAACTGCTATTATAATAATTATAGATACTGTTTATATTAAACATTTTTTTCAGAAAAATAATAACGCAGCAAGCTCTTTAATACCTCCAGGATATTTTTAAAATTGTTCATATGTGACTTGCCGAAGGTTCTCTTTAAATATTCTACAGGTACTTCTTTTATTCTAAAACCCTGATTTTTAGCTTTGATCAGCAGTTCCGCATCAATAAAACTGTTCTCATTCTCAATCTGTATGTTTTTAAACACATCTTTTTTTATAAGTTTAAAAGCAAAGTTAACATCCGTTATGTCGGCAAGATCGAACAAATATTTTACTAAACGATTGAAAACTAACGAATAAATATACCTGATCAGCCCTTCATCTTTACAACTTATTCTTTTTCCAATTATTAAATCATATTCTTTTAAATATTCAAATAATTCTAAAAGATTATTTATATTGGCCGGATAATCAGCATCTGTATAAAAAATCCATTCCTTATTTGCCAGGCTAAATCCCAGTTTTAAAGATGCTCCGTACCCTTTCCGGCAACTGTTCCGTATAACTTTTCCTTTTCCTCCTATCAATTTTTCTGATACCTGCCCTGTTCCGTCACTACTGTTATCATCAATCACAAGTATTTCATAGTCCTGTATATACATAGCCAGGAATCTTTTTATGGTATTTATGGTTTTTTGGATATTTTCATACTCATTATAAGCAGGGATTACCACACTAAGGCTCTCCGGCTTTAAAACGGCTGAAACCTTATAATCATCGGTCATACTTTGGAATCCTAAGTAATTTATAAGATTTAAGTTATTGTATTTAGGGAAATCTTTTTTAACAAAATCTATCAACTCACTCATTTCTTTTTCCCAATAGTAATTCCAATGTACATACTTTTTTATCAAACTCGATTCCTTGTATCCCGGATGGCAGATGATCTCAGAAACAGATCCTGGTGAAGCGATTTGTACATAAGAATTTATGTCTTCCCTGCTTAGAATATCTCCCCTGCAAAACCCATAAACTGCATTTGGCGCCATAATAGCGCGGTTCTTAAGTTCATTAAATTTATCGGAATACATTAAGGATAAAAAATATTTAACATAGTTTTTAAATGATCCCCGGTAAATTGCAGGCAAACTACATTTTAAATAACGTATTGCCCTAATATCATACTCTTCGCAAAGATGGACAAGTATATAATAAAATTGCGGAAAAATATGAAGATTTTGATGGGTATCCAGATGAGCCGGCTGGCTGCCTTTTTCAATAAATTTGTCAATTTGCGATTTCCATTCAACATAAACTTCTTTTAAATCTATTTTACCGAAAATTAATTTTGCCACTAAAGTAGTATAAACATTAAAATTACCTTTCGAATCTATCAATGTCGGTATTTCTTCCATAGGGCATACAGGTTTTTCTTCGGTTAAACACAAATGTACTCCATTAGATATAGCTCCGTAGTCTTTTATCAGACTCATGCCTCTGTCAAATTCCTCGCCAACAACAAGAGTTGATACGCTTGTAATTGCCTGTTTCCTGCAACATTCAATTATACCTTCATTAACGTATGTATTTAAACCAAAATCGTCCGCATTTATAATGATATGTTTCATATTTTAACCATCTTAAAAATAAATATATGGCTCTAATTCTCCATTTTAAAATCGCCTATCAGCCAGTATTTATTTCTAATACCCTTATCATCCGGTATTAATATCCCTACATAAAATAATCTAGTTTTGAACTACCCCTGTCACCTGAGATATAAACTATTTAAGCCCTATTTTACATTGTACTTTATTTAGCTTGAAGTAGTATCTCAACCTATCCTCATTTTTTATTATATAGCTAAGTTTAATACTATCATATTCAGGGGGGATCAAATGTCCCTATAATTGGTGTTTTATTATCAATTTTATCTTTATTTAGTGTAACCCCTCCGGCAGGAGACGGAGGCTCCTTTGATAACGCGACCTACTACAATATCATTTACAACCATCCCCCGATCCCGCTTTGCGGGAGGGGATTTCATACAGCATGTATTAATTTTTATTTCTCATTGAATTTAATTTATTGTATGAATCATTTATAAATAAATTATCAGGCAGATGTTTCAAAGCTTTCTTTTCTGCCTTGCACGCTTTTTTTATGTCTTTTGTTTCCATGTAAAGCTTTGCAAGGTCATGATATGTTAAACCTGTATTTTCATATTTCTCATCACATCTTATGGATTTTAAATAATATTTCTCAGCTTCGCCGTAATCTTTTTTCTTAAAGCATATATCTCCCATTAGTTTTAATGCCCTGCCGTTATTAGGTTCTATTTTAATCGCACCTTCTATCTCCCTATATCCTTTATCAATCTCACCTTTTTCTATATATGTTTCACCCAATGAAATCAAATTGCGCACATCGCCTGGATGTTTTATCTTTGCTTCCAACAATATTTTTATGGCTTTATTCATATCTCCTTTCTCTTTATATAGATTCGCAAGGCAGCGGTATGTTAAACCTGTATTTTCATATTCCTCATCACATCTTATGGATTTTAAATAATATTTCTCAGCTTCGCCGTAATCTTTT
>JAJAPY010000004.1:234760-268762 GCA_020523885.1 Candidatus Liberimonas magnetica
ATCTCACCTTTTTCTATATATGTTTCACCCAATGAAATCAAATTGCGCACATCGCAGGGATATGCCTTCTTTAATTCCCCCAAAATTTCTATTGCTTTATTGAAATCTCCTTTTTCTTTTGATTTTATCACTTTAAATATTTTATAGTCATATTGACTATAAAATACATATTGAAAAATATTCAGAAATATCGAATAATTAACTATAGACAGGAATATTCCTAATATAATATAAATCCTATTTTTATTTAGCATATATTTAAAAAGCTTATTTAAATAGAATATTATAATACTATTTTTAATACTAAAATATGGGAAATTCATAATTTCAGATATTTTTTGTTTTAAAAGCGTAAATTACCACTTTAAATAAAACCGCAAGCGGTGTTGTGCGCAAAAGCAATAGTATTTTATCGGCTTTACAATAGAACTTTCGAAAACATACCTTTATTAGAGCATTAAGGTCTTCTACAGTCAATAAATGCATATTCTCTACATTGACATTACTGGACAATAAGGAAATATCTTTGTACGGGTCTGGAAATGAGAAATGACCCTTTAGCATTTGAACGATTGGAGTATTCGGAAAAACTGTGAACCTCGAAAAATGCGCAAAATCCGTGCCAAGACTGTTTGAATAGTCAATTGTATTTAAAATGTCTTTTCTACTTTCCCAAGGGAATCCGATCATATAGAAGGCGTATGTTCTTATCTTATATTTCCTACAGCATTCTACAACTGCTTTAATCTTTTCAAGTTCAAGGCCTTTTTGCATTTTTTTTAAAGACTCCGCATTGCCGCTTTCAGGCGCAAAGCATAAAAGCCAAACTCCTATTTCAGATAGGCTGCGCACTACATCCTCATCGCAAAGATCTACCCTAACACCGTTTTCCAGCTGAAATTTTAACTTTATATCCCTCTTTTGAATTAAATAGCATATTTCGAGCACCCTTTTTTTATCAAAAGTAAAATTATCGTCAACTATGCATATTTCTTTTACCTTCAACGTCTTAGACAAGTACTCAATTTCATCAACAATGTTTTTCGGAGATCTAGGTCTCCATTTAAATCCCATATTATGGTAACAAAATGAACACTTATATGTACATCCTCTTGAAGTAAGTATCCCTGCAAATGGTTTTTGATTTAACGGGAAAAGTTTATATTTATTTAGATCGACCTTATGGTATGACGGCAAGGGCAGTGCATTCAAATCCTCAAAATCCGTACTTAAACCGTTAAATTTAAAACCTGAGTTGCTATCTTGCCGGAAATAAACTCCTTTTATATCTTCATCGTTTACTGCAGTCAAATATTTTATCAGGTTATTTTCACTTTCACCTATAAAAATTGCATTTATATCAGGATTTGCCAGGTATTCCTTAGAGTATAAGGAACTCTGCGGTCCTCCAATAACAATATTTTTTTGGGGGTAATGTTTCCGTATATAAGATATTTTTTCAAAACTCAATTCAACATTTGAACAAAATACAGAAAATCCTATTAAGTCATAATCCTTTACAATATCTATGTCATAACTGCCGCAATTTGCATCAATAATACGGCTATTAAAACCATTTTTTTCTAGAACAGCATCTAAATAAAGCAGCCCCAAAGGAGGCATAGTATTAAGGGAATGATCTGTTTGCCTTGGCGATTCTATAACCAACAAAACATTTTTTATTTCTTTTCTGTTTATCATTTTATAATTTTAAGTACGCTATAAAATTTTGCTATATGGGGCAGAAGCAGTCATAATAAGGCTTTCTATCAATTCCCTCCATGTAATAATAGGATAACATTTTATTTAAAGAACTAAAAACCATTTTTAACAATATATATACAGACAACAAAAGAACTCAAGCATAAAGTATAGCTGATAAAGATTGTACTATAATATACTTCATTTTTTATTTATCTTATAAACAAATATGTGACTGCTATCTTCCATCTTAATATCACCCATCAGCCTATATTTATCTTTAATGCCTTTATCGTACGGCACTAACATGTTAATATCACTGCATAAAATAATATAATCTAATTTTGATCTAATTCCAAGATTAGCGATGTTAATAAATTCACCAGGTACTTTATTCAACCGAAAATAGTATATTAAACTGCAGTCATATTTATAATAACTGTTAAGTTTAGCATTTTTTCCACCATAGAATGTGTTAAATGTCCCTATGATTGGTGGTTTATCCCATATTTTATCTTTACTTATTAATTCAATTATACTCCCCATTTTTGAATTGTTTTTTACAGGATAGTATGTACCCCATGGGCTTGCCGGGTAAGAATAGTTCAATAATAATTTATCTATATTTATGCCCATTACTTTTTTGCCATCAAATGTATTATTATAGCTTAAGATATAATATTCTGTTATACCAAAGCATATAGTTAAAAAGATAATTATATTACGGATTGCTGTTGATTTTAGTAAAGATATTCCTATACCTGAAATCAGAGCGAAATAGACCAGATAGGGGGCTGTTGTTTTCAGCTCTTTTGTTTGTATCAATATAAAAATAAGGTATATACCTGCTATTGAAGAACTAAACAGCAAAAGGTATTTCCTATTTATATCATTCAAATACATTAGCCAGCCAACTAAACCTATAATAAATATCTCAAAATAGAACATAAGCATCTGATTGTTTATCAAATTTACATAGTTATACATCAACGATTTGAACGAAAATATTGGATAGTTATCAACCGGATTATAAAAATATGCTGCGTTAAAATAATTGGGGATAAGAACTTTCAAATTTATCGTATACCAAGGCCCGGAAATACTTATTATAATTAGAAAGGTTATTGCCAGATTTGTTATTATATTTTTATTTAAAGGATATTTTTGAATAATAAAATGTATTATAAGGAACAGCACTGCCGGCATAATAAATAAAATATAAAGCTGTTTCGTAAGCATGCCAAAACCAAAACTTAAACCAAATAGGACAGAATAAGCTGTTTTAGAAAAGTGTTCGCAATAAATCAAACAACACAGGCTTAAAGACACCATAGCTGACATGGCAAAATCCGGTAAAGGCGACCTGGATAACGCAAATATGAACGGGTAAGATAACAAAATAAAAACCGACAAAAACCCTGCCTTTTTCCCGCTTATTTTTGCTCCGGCATTATATACTGACAAAATCATAATAAGCATAAATACTAAGTTTGCAAGTATGGAATATACGTGCGATCTTCCCAATATCATGTTAAAACCTGCCATCACCGTGTGGAAGAAGGGCGGATAAAAATTATTAATGCTAAAATATAATAATTTTGAAATCATTTGAAGAATATTTTTTGAAGTATCCAATATTTCCAAAGCTGCATTCAAGTGCCAGGCTTCATCGGCATAATATATAGATTGATTTTTCTTTAACCATATGTAATTATTTAGTCCATAGAATACCCAAATAAGTAAAATAGTTAAATATTCTGTTTTATTTTTAAAATCTTCGATTAATTTTGAAATCATAAGATTTGTTTTTACTACTTAAACTCCTGCTTTTGATGTTAGGTTATACTTGATAAGAATAAAGAAACCTAAGAAACATTCCATAAACATTTTAAGCGAAGAAAGGCACTTTATATAATTCAGGATTATTCTTATTCTAAAGTATAATTTACTTATCTATTTGAAACCAAAATCTTCTGCATTTTATTATGATACGTTTCATGTTTTATTTACTTTTATAGACAAATATTTGACTGTTGTCCTCCATCTTAAAATCACCTATCAGTCTGTATTTATCTTTAATGCCCTTATCATATGGCATCAATATATTAATATTCCTGGACAAAACAATATAATCAAATTTTGAGTTAGTTCCCACTTGAGCGATATTAACAATTGCACATGGGATTTTTTTCAATTTGAAGTAGTATCGCAAACCGTAATCGTTTTTTATCATATAGCTCAACTTCCTTTTATCTATATCATAAAACGGATTAAATGTCCCTATATTGGGTATTTTATCCTTAATATTATCTTTATTTATTAATTCAATTATATTATCAATTTTTGGATTCATTTTTAAAGGATAATATACACTCCAGGGATGTCGGGGATAAAAATAGTTTAATAATAGATTTTCTATTCTTATACCCATGACTATGTCATTATTTGATACGTTTTTATAACTTAATACATAATATTCTGTTAAACCATAACATACGATTAAAAAGATAATTGTATTACGGATTGCTTTTGATTTTAACAAAGATATCCCTATACCTGAAATTAAAGCAAAATAGACCAGATAGGGATCCGTTGTCTTCGGCACTTTTCTCTGTATTAATAAAAATATAATATATACGCCTGTTATTGAGAAACTAAATAGCGAAAGATATTTCTTGTTAAAATCGTTTGAATATATTAACCAGCTGATTAAACCGATGACAAATACTTCAAAATAAAACATTAGCATCTGATCATTTATTAGATTAACATAATTATATGCTAATGACGTAAAGGTGAATACACTATACTCGTCTTTTGGGAAAAAATAAGCAGCTCTAAGGTATTCAGGGCCTATTGTTATTAAATTAATTATATACCAGGGCCCAGAAATTACTAGAATAAGAATTAGGATAATTAGTAGATTAGTTATACTTTTTTTGTTTACATTAACCTTATCTTTTATAAAATATACTAAATACAATAGAATAAATGGCAAAATAAATAAAATAAAAACCTGCTTTGTAAGCATGCCAAAACCAAAACTCAAACTAAATAGGACAGAATACGTTGTTTTAGAAAAATATTCGGTGTAAACCAAAAAACATAGGCTCAATGCTAACATAGCGGTTAATGCAAAGTCGGGTAATGGAGACCTTGATAAGCCAAATATATGAGGATATGCTGACAATATAAATACAGATAAAATCCCTGCTTTTTTATTGCATATTTTTTTTCCGGTATAATATATGGCTAAGATCATCACAAGCATGAATAATAAATTTGCAAGTACAGAATATATCTGTGACCTGCCCAATATAAAATTAGATCCTGCCATTATCATATGGAAAAAAGGTGGATAGAACTTATCAATACTAAAATATAGTAGTTTTAAAATCATTTGAGGTATATTTTTTGAAGTATCCAATATTTCCAAAGCTCCAGTTAAGTGAAACGCTTCATCGCTCATATATAAAGCTTGGTTTTTCTTTAACCAGATGTAATTATTTAATCCAAAAAATATCCAAATAAGTAAAATTATTAAATACTCTATTTTATGTTTAAGATAATCAGTTAATTTTGAAATCATAGAGTTTGTTTCTACTACTTAAACTCCTATTTTTGATGTTAGGTTATATACTTGATAAGAAAGAAGAAACCTAAGAAATATTTCATAATGATTTTAGTTCAGCACTGTTGGTTCTTACTTTATTACCAAATAGTATCGTCTTGCAATCATTATATTTATTTGGACATCCCCTGGAGGTTATAAGGGAAAAAGAAGAGGGCCTTTTTAAACTCTGGAGTGTAACCTGGTAATATTTATGGATATGATGAAACAAGAAAATAAGGACCATTTGAAAGTTCTATTCCAACAGCAAAATATAAATTAACCTATAATTCCTTAAGACTCAAGGGTGGTCGAATAGAAACTGCATTTTCCCTGCTATTTTATTATTTATCATTATAATTTAAAACTAATTATTATTTCTCATTGAATTTAACCTAGTGTATGAATCATTTATAACTAAATTATCAGGTAGATATTCTAGGGCCTTCTTTTCGGTTTCGCACGCTTTCTTTATATCTTTTTTTTCCATGTATATCTGCGCAAGGTCGTGGTATATCCAACCTGTATTTTCATCTTTTTCACTAGATTTTATGGCTTTTAAATAATACTTCTCGGCTTCGCCATAATCTTTCCTCTTAAAATATAGGTTCCCCATTACCTTTAATACCCAGCTGCTGTTCGGATTCAACTTAATTGCATTTTCCAGCTCATTGTATGCTTTATCGTAATCTTTATTTATAGTATAGATCTCACCTGACAATACAAAAGCATTTATATATCCGGGATCTATCCTTTTTATTTCATTACACAGCTTTAGCGCTTTATTAAGAAATACCTGTTGTGCGGATATTTCCTGCATATTTTTATCTACATTGATATTGTTTTCGTTATTTTCTATTTCCCTGCCTTTTAAAAAATATTTTACCGCTTTTGCATATTTCTTTCTTGCTTTTTCTAATTTATTATTTGTTTTCTCTATATCTACGTAGTATTTATCACCGGACCTGCCATACACGTATAATGAAATATCGTATAGAAATAGATAATTACCGACACTTATCAATACTCCAAGAAAAATATATAAATTATTTCTGATAAAGAGGTGTCTTGTAACTTTATCCAAATCAAGAGTAGTGATTGATGTTTTATTCATCCTGAATGCCGGAATTATTCATGTACAATTTTGAGATTTTATCAACTTCACCAAAACCGATTTGTATGCCGCGATTTATATACAAAGCATTTTTACACATTCGATTTACGCCCCTGATACCATGCGAAATAAATAGTATAGTATTGCCTTTATTTAGAATATTTTCAAATGCAGTAATACATTTCTTTTGAAAAGATAAATCTCCTACAGCCAATGCTTCATCTACCATCACTATACCCTTTACAGTCTGAATTACTGTTGCAAAAGCTAAACGTGCGCTCATACCTGAAGAAAACTCGCTTAATTTTGCTCCCATAAAATCTCCCAGCTCGCTGAAATCTATTATATCGTTTAATTTCTTGTCTATCTCTTTCTTTGACATCCCTAACAAAGCACCATACAAGTATATATTGTCAATAGCACTAAAGTTAGAGTTAAAACCTAGCCCTAACTCAAACATGCAAGATGTCTCACCATTAATTTCATATCTTCCGGAAGTTTGGGACATTATTCCTGATAATATCCTGAGCAATGTGGTTTTGCCGGCTCCGTTAGGGCCGATGATCACAACCATTTCACCTTTTTTTACAGTAAAATTTATATTTTGTAATGCCCATATTTCGCGTTTTGGGTATTCACCGCCCAGCCTGTGCCTTATTGTAGATATTAAAGTCATTCTATCTCTTGTGCCGATACAGAATTTCTTTGACAGATTTTCTACCTTTATTGCAATATTGTTATCCATTTTAATCACCAACTCATTTAATAATTATATTCTCTCTACAAAGTGCTTTTCATATTTGTTAAATATTTGGTACCCGATAATTAGAACTATGGTGGCAAAAATAAACACATAAACAAAGCCAGTTAAGTCAAATAATTTTCCATCAATTAACACATCTCTGGTTGATTTTATAATGTGTGTCATAGGGTTTAAAAGTATAATATTCCTTTTAGTTGGATTAATTAATTCAAGCGTATAGAATATAGGCGTAAGAAAAAAACCTACATTTGTAAATATTCCCCATATTCTATTTATATCAAGAAAATACACCCCTATGGTAGCAAGCATAAATGAGACAGCTACTATAAGATAAATATTCAATAAAAGAATAGGCAATAAGAAAAAAACCATTACGGTAAAATTAGCTTTTATTACCAGCCAGAAAATAATAAGTATAATAAGCTCTAAAATGTGAGAATACAATGTTGACAGAACAGACGCTAATACTAAAATAGATTTTGGGAATTTTATACTCTTTACAAATGCATTATATCTAACTATTACATTTATTGAATTTGATGTGCTCGTAGCAAAAAAATTCCACTGGACTATCCCTATAATTAAATATAGCGGGAAATCCGGTATGTGAGAACCCATCCATTTTGAAAACAGATTATACAAAACAATAAAATATATAAGCGGGTGAAATAACGTCCATAAAAAACCCAAAAATGTACCCTGGTCCTTCGAACGGAATTCTGCAACGCTTATTTGATAAATCATGTTCCAATATTTACTGTTAAACATTCTTAAGCTGCCTTTTTATTTTTCATATATATTTTAGATTCAATTCGGGTATTCTTTTGTATAGACAATCGATATTGCAAAAATCATCAATATTATTTTCAATTATTCTCTTTCTATATTCGGCTATCTTATCTCCGTTCCATATTTCTTCTATGCTATTGTTTTTTACATTACCAACACTATACTTGATCGGGCATTGGCATTCAGGCCTTACCCCGCCGCCAATATCAATATATAGCCTCTGCCATGGAACGTGGCAAAATAATCTACCGATCTTATTTTTCAAATTATGTTGTTTATCATTAAGAACATTTTCGTTTTCGATTTTAATGTATCCTTCTAATTTATCGAACATCTTCTTGGAAGGTATCCTGTTTTCCAGCTTAATATTATATTTATCAGCCTTTTTTATTAATTTATCCCTTAAACCGTCTACGGACTTAAAAAGGTCAGAATCCCTGTTATAATAAAACATATTTTCTTCATAATTTTCAAAATCACATCCTGCTGAATTCAAAAGTACGCTGTTAAAGCCATATTTCTTAGCAAATTCGATGAATTTCGGGACCTGATGATAATTAGAGTTTATCACATACACGTTAAGTCTTGTTGTCATCTTGGAGCCAGATTTTGCCCTTATTGAATTTATAAGCTTAATATTTCTTATAACCTTTTCAAAATTTGACCCTGGCCTGATATACTCATATATTTTTTTTGTCGTTCCATCTACTGAAAATGTTAACTCTAAATTAAGTTTGGCAAGTTTTTCTGCGATTTTTTCATTAATCAACAGCCCATTCGTAATAATAACCTGCTTTAGTCGATGCTTACCAGCTTCATCTAAAAGCTCCTCAAACCCATCATATAAAAAAGCTTCTCCTCCCTGCCATATAACTTTCTCCAAAAAAGGAAATAAAGCTACTATTTCATTTTTGGTCTTTTCCGGCAAACTCCACTCAATGTCCCTTATTTTACACATTATACATTTTAAATTACATTTATTCGTTAACGACACCACAAGGCTTCTTAATTTTGAAGTTAAGACAACCTTATTACTCGCGATCTCGATTTCATTATTCAAAATATTCTTTGACATAGTGTCGTTATTAGGAATAATTTTATCAATATCTTTACAAATTTTTAAATTCTCGGAATAATTTCCATGATAATTATTGCTTTGAACCAGGCGTATGCGTTCGTTGATCAATTCATCTGTATCATTTTTTACGAATGACGTATTATATGTGTACTGGGCAGCTTTTTCCAAGTACTTGGCCGATGCATTGTTTTTACCCATTTCTTCATAGATTTTCGATAATTCTATTGCCATATTCTCTTCATTATACCCAAGCTTGATTGATTTTTGAAATTCTTTGATCGCGTCTTTATATCGCCTTATTGTTTTATACGCTTTTGCTAATAAGACATGTGTGTAGATATGTTTTTCATTTAATTTCAGTGCTTTTAATAAATGCTTTATAGCTAAATTATGTTTCCCTTGGATTAAATGCAGTTTACCCAGCTCAAAATATACCTGCTCATCAGTTTTATCTTTTTTTAAAAGATTGCTGAGTATTTTTTCAGCTTTGTCATACTTGTGTTCTTCAATATTATTTTTTGCCATCTCCAGTAAACAGTTATTGTTCATTTAAATCAGACCTCTAACTTCAAATTATTACCAGGCATAACCCCGGAGGTACACCTGGGGCTGCACCACTTTGAACACTCATATTTAGATATTTTCTCTCTATACTTTGCCATGAGTTTTCCATTCCATATTTCTTCTAATGACTGGCTTGTTACATTGCCGATATGTTCTTCACAAAAACCATAGGGCTTGACACAGCCGTTGGTAAGTATAAACAAGCTTTTCCATGGCCAATGGCATAAAATCTCATTTTTTATAAATACATTATTCGCATTGTTTTTAATTGAAGGGTCTTTTGGGGCAGGTTCATCATCCGGATATTCAGCGCAATTTCCGGTTTTAGGGAGAATATTTAATAGTTTTAACTCATATTCCTTTGCTTTTCTGATCACTGCCGGCATTTTATCATTGATATATTTGAATGCCTTTTTATCATTATTTAAAAATATGTTTTCTTTACTTTTAATATAGCGGACCGGAGTTATGTTTAAAGCATCAAATCTGTATTTATTGGCAAATTCAACAAAATCAATTAATTGATGATAATTAGATTTAATGATCGTTGTCTGCAATATAATATTTATCTTAGATTTTGCAGTTCCATATATCTCTTTATACTTATTTAGGAATTTAATATTTTGTATCAATTTATCAAAACTTGCTCCGGTCCTAATTGCCTCATAGGACTTTTTTGTTGTCCCATCAATAGATAAAATAATATTTACATTGCTTTTTACTAATTTCTCTGCCCAGCTGTCGTTTATTAATTGCCCGTTTGTAACTATAACTTGATATAGATCCGGATAAGATGCTGCTTTATCAAAAAGTTCTTTAAATCTTTTATGAAAAAAAGGTTCTCCGCCAAGCCAATGAATATATTTCAAGTATGGGAACAATCCGATTATTTCTTCAATTATTGATTCCGGCATATCCCAGGGGCTTGACCATACTTCGCACATCTTACACTTGATATTGCACCTGCTGGATAATGTAATACCTAACACCATAGGTTTTGACTTAAGATATTTTTTCCTTTCAGATATTTCTGTTTCATTTTGGATTAAATTATCAAAGAATGCCTTATTCCCGAATGGTTCCATCTTACTAACTTTTTTAAAATGACCTTTTGACAGCTCAAATTCCCCCAATTCACGGTATAAAACCCCAAGCTTGTATTGCATGGAACTATCTACGGGCTTTTCTTTTTGTATTATTTCTAATTCTTGTTTCGCCTTATCATATTTCCCGGTTTCTTTATAGGCTTTTGCCAATTCATACCTTAATCCGTGGTTTTTATAGCCTAATTTTAACGCGCTTTCAAACTTTTCTATAGCGCTGTCATATTGTTTCATCTCCATATAAAGGTTTCCCATGTCGTACAAAACACTGCCTTCACCCTCATTATATTTTAAAACCAGGTTAAATTCCTTTAAAGAGCTCTTATAATCTTTTTGTATCATATAATACTTGCCGAGCAGGACATGGGCAAATAAATGTTTGCTGTTTAAACCTATTGTTTTTTTTAATTCTTTTACTGCAGGCAGGTAATTCTTATTTACAAAATACAGCTTTCCCAGTTCAAAATGGGCATCTTCATTTAAAGGGTTTATTTTAATTACCTTTTTCAATATATTTTCTCCAGCATTATAATTACCGGGTAAAATGCTGTCCTTTGCAGTCTGTATAAGCATGGTTTCATTTGCCGCATTTATTTCCATAACTTTATTCTCAATTACCATTTATTCAACCCTGCATATTTTATCTTTTACCTGGCCCATAATGCATTCTTTTTGGCACAAATCCAAATAGTCATTATTTGCCAGCTTCCTTCTGTAAAACCTCATTCCTTCTCCATTCCAAATTTCGCTTAAACTCATAGAATCTGTGCTGCCAACAAACTTTTTTAAACAAAACCCGAAAGGACGTGCCATGCCATTGCAATCAATGAGCAATCGCTGCCAGGGTGCGAAACAGATCGGTTTATTTTTATCTTCCTTTATTCCCTGCTCATTTAAAGTATTCCCCATATTTTCATCAGCCTTGTTTTTTACATCACTGTCAAGAGGCAGCCAATCATTAAGCCTTATCCCGTAAGATGCTGCGATTTTTCTGGCATTTTTCATACTATTTTTTAAACTTTCCAGTTTATTTTTATCGCCGAGGAAAATATCTTCTTCGCTATTTCTCCTGATCGGAGTAAATGTTACCGCATTAAAATCATATTTCTTGGCAAATTCAATAAAATTTTCCAATTCTGTATGGTTTGACTTCATTATTACGGCATTTAGATATATATTGACCTTGTTGTTTTTGTAAGAGCGGAACTCCTTAACTAATCCTAAAACTTTTATCAGCCTTTCAAACCTTGCACCGCTTCTTATATACTCATAGGTTTCCTTGTCTACAGAATCTATGGAAAAAACGATATCTGTCTTGCCTTTCTCTATTTTCTGAAGTATTTTTTCATTTATCAGAAGTCCGTTGGTAAATATCACTTGCTTTAAATTGTCATGCCTGGCACCTTCCATAAGAATATCTTCAAACCCATTCATCATAAAAACTTCTCCGCCTTGCCAGGAAATATCTTCCATATAAGGGAATAAATCAACTATTTCTTTCATTATACTATCCCGTACTTGCCATGTCCCCTTCCATATATCGCATATCCGGCATTTTATATTACACCTATCCAGGACCATCGCTATCATTGACCTTACTTTGGAATCCAGGACCTCTTTTCCTTCAGTTGCTTCTATTTCATTCAATACTTTATTAGACAGGAACCTGTTTCCGTTATCAATAAAAGCGTATATTTTATTGAAAGTTTCAACAGCCTTTGATTTCTGTCCCTGTTCTCTATATACCCTTCCTAATTCCATCAGGATATCTACATTGTTTGGTTCAATATCAGCAGATCTTTCCAAGCATTTCATCGATTCATCTATATACCCGATATGTGTATATACATTGGCTAATTCCTTATAAATGTTTGCATCGTTGGGGAACTCTTTCAAATAACCCCTGTATTGTTCTAATGCCATCTCAAGCCTTCTCTGCCTAAAATATATCCTGGCTAATTCTAATTTTGCCAAATGGTAATTGGCGTTTATCTTTAATACTTTTTTGTACTCTGCCTCAGCTGACACATCGTTCCCCTGCATTTGATAGATCTTTGCCAATTCAAAAACCGCAAACGCATCTTCCGGGTCTTTAGTGAGCATTTCATTCAAAATTATTTTTGCCTCATCGATCTTGTTATTCAATATAAATTCTTTAACTGTCCCTAATAGTTCCACGGGTAGCTCCGGTTTTAGTTTACCATCTTGCCATACATTCAGTCCTGCATATCCCTTCAAATTTACGGTCTATAATATTTCGCCTGTAAGACACCGCTGTTTTGCTGTTCCATATCTCATCAAGAGAATTTTCATCTATATTCCCGATTTTTCTTAGACAGGACCCGGTTATCAAAACATCCCCGTTATCACATATCATCATATACTGCCACGGCATTTTACAGACTATTTCTTTTGATTTTATTTGCTGTACTTTTATCTCCGTATCTTCCTTTTTATTTATTTTTTTAAAGCTGGTTTCCGCAGGAGGCAGCAGGATATCAAGCTCTATTTTATATTCAGCTGACTTTTTTTTGATGGCCGGTATAGCTTTAGAAACAAACTTTATAGCGTCAGCATCTTTATTCTCATAAAATATATCTTCGTCCGGTGCCAGGTTAAAATGCAAGGCCATCAAGGATACCTGGTTAAACCCGTTATCTTTTGCAAATTCAATAAAATCTTCGATTTGGAGGTAGTTGCTTTTCATAATTACCGCATTTAATCTAATGTTCATTTTAGGATTGTATTTATTCTTAGATTCGATTAGTTTCTTAACATTTTTCATTAATTTATCATAACTTGAGCCTTGCCGTATAGATTCATACACATCTTTTGTTACACCGTCTATGGATACCGCTAACTCTGTATTTTTGGTCTGTACGATTTTGTTTATCCACTTGTCTGTTAAAATGACGCCGTTTGTAATTACATGCTGAGTAAGGTTTTCAAAACTTGCCGCTTTATCGAACATTTCCTCAAAATGTTTATATAGGAATACCTCTCCGCCCAGCCAAACCACTCTTTCAAGAAAAGGGTAATAATCCATAATTTCTTTGGCGGTTTTATAAGGCAAATCCCATTTTTTATTCCATAAACCGCAAGTTTTGCACTTAATATTACATCTGGTAGTAAGTGTTGCCCATAAACGTTTAACTTTCGATCTCAAGACGATATCTTTTCGTAATATTTCTATCTTATTTAAGGCCATGTCCTGGTCGAAACAATTCTTTGGGGTTAAATTTAGAATTTTATTTTCTTCATCCTTAGAACATTCGTATTTATTCAATATTTGGTACAATTCAGCCAGCCTTAAATGTACTTCCTTGTCATCTTTGATCTTAGACGCCTTTAAATAATATTCTATCGCTTTATTGTAGTCTTCCTTCAAATAAAATAAATCTCCTGTTTCACAAATTGCTTCATAGTTATTCTTGTCCAGAGCTGTAACTTTCACTAAATATTTCAGCGCTTCTTCTAATCTTCCTAGTTTTTTGTATATTTTAGCATAAATGATGTTTGCTTCCGGATCATCGTTTGATGTTTCCGAATAACTCCCCAGGCACTTCAAGGCTTTATCGAAATCTCCTAACTGGCAATATATATTGCCAAGTTCCAAATATGCTGCAGGATTACGTCCGCATATATCATTAAGAACCTTTATTGTTTGTTCATAAATATTTGAAAGGCAGGATATTTCTCCTAACTCTTTTATGGCCTCGTTATTATGCGGGTTTACTTCGATTAAATCTATAAATGATTTTATAGCTTGAAGAGGATTATTCATCATTTTATAAATCTTGGCGATTTCTAATTTCGCTCTTTCCCGGTATTCCGGATCATTGCCAATATTGATGAAACACTCCAAAGCTTTATCATATAAGCCATCTTTCTGATAATTATATGCGGTAATTATTTCATTTTTAGTAGTCATACGTTTAAAACGGCATTTCCCAGTCATCTAGCCATGTTGAAAGCCACCTTTCCTCCTGGCCTGTTACCATACATCTCCAGCATCTGCAGTTATCATTCCGGCAGTTTTCCGGTTCTTCCAAAAGATTGAAACTTCCGTCAAATAGATTGCCTAAACTTAGTAAACCGTCATCCGTACAGCACCTATATGCCTGTCCGTTGGGATATATCCTTGCATAAGTGAAGCCCATAAGACATTTTTTTGCTGTTTCTTTGACCGTTTCCTTAATATCGTCTTTATCTTTTCTCCAATCAGATTCTATCTTGCTTTTTTTATCGATCCCGTATATTTTATCAAACTCATAATCAGTGTATGCAGCAGGATATTTTTTATCGTTTAAAGATCCGGAAAAAGGATGGATAATAAAAGGCACATCTATTTCGTCAAGCTTCCTTTTATACGAATCTACCCTGTCCACATAGGGCGGATAACCTACAAATACCCCTATTACCTTAAAACCCCTCTCTTTTAATTTATTTAAATTCGCTGCGAATTCTTCAATGTTCATGAATTCAGGATGAATACTTGCGTCAATCCTGACATTTTTCGGGTCAATTTCTTTTATAAACTTATTAATATTAAAAGACAGGTTTGTATTTATCTGGAGCTTGTGAAAATTTGACAGCTCTTTAACCAGCCTTATAAAATCCGGATAGACTGAAGGTTCACCTCCGTCTAAGCGTATCCTGCAAGCCCCATATTTCATTGAAACATTTTTCCAGGCATCAATTATCTTTTCTGTCCCCGGATAAGAAGCGATATGTTTAATATCTTTCTTAAAATCTTTTTGTCCTGGTTTTGGCGTATAACAGTAAGAACACTTATAATTGCATTCATAATGCATTCCCCAGGTAATAAAGACCCGATAAGGCGCTAATTTCCCTCTTTTGCCTTTTACTTCTTTTATCTTATTAAGCCAACTGCTTATCTTTTCGTCAGGGCTGATAGTTAAAAACGCATTAAATTCTTTTTTTGAAGCGCTATAATCTCCGAGTAGCCTGTTTATTTTACCAAGTTCCAAATGCGCCTGTGCATTATTATAATTTACTTTAATGGCTCTTTCAAGCAGCTCTTTGGCCTCTTTTTGTTTTCCTTCTTTCCAATATAACTTTGATAATTCTATCAGGGCGAGATCATGTTTATTATCCAAATCTATGGCTTTTTCATATTCCGATGCTGCCATTTCATGTAACTTTTTCGCAACATATATATTTGCTAATTCAAAATGTGCCTGTGAGTTATTTGCATCATTTTTAATGACACCCTTAAAAATATGTTCTGCTTTATCAAAAAGATTATTATCCCTATAACCTTTTCCAAGCTCAATATTCTTTTGGTTTGTTCTATCTATATTTTCCTTCATTTTTCCTGCACAATCCATTGTGATTCTATCGGGCAATACGACTTTTCGCAAACTAATGGTTCATCGAACAATTTAAAATCCTTATCTAAAAAATTACCTACTTTACCATCTGCATATTGACTGCACCTGTCAACAAGGCCGCTTGTTCTTATGACAGCGTAATCTTGCCCGGCCCGGCAAAGCTTCCCTTTTGGAATTGCTTTGTTCAGCTGGTAATCCATTTTTTCGCTTCCCTTATACGGGCTTAACTCTTCTATTATCCCTTTTTCTTCTTCGGAATTGAGCACAAAACCATCGCCCCTGAGCGGCAGGGGTATGAGTTTCACACTTTCATTCATTAATTTTTTACTTCTTTGCGGCATATCTTTTATTTGATTGGGATATGCCACATAATAAACCTGATGATCAGGAAGATATTCTTTTATTTTCACGACTTTTTTAAAAAACTCTTCAAAATCTGCGAAGCTCGGATGAAAAGTCGGCGCGATCTTTATCTGTTCTTTGGACAGTTTCGGTACCAGCTTGTCAATATCCCATGATAGGTTAGTGCAAATTTCTGGAAAATGATATTTTCCCAGCATTTCCACCAGTTCATAAAAACCAGGATATGTAGAAGGCTCTCCTCCGGATATATATATATAGCATTTACCGTACAGCCCGTAAATCCTTTCCCAGATCAAACCCCACTCTTTTGGGGACAACAATTTATTTTTAGGCGAGGTTTCCCAAGTCCCGCAATAAGGGCACCTGTAATTGCATGTTTTGCACAGATCCCAGCCAAATGTAACCATTACAGCTTTACCCATTCAGTTTTGTAATTCGTTATATTCATCTGAATACCCTTATTTAAATATTTTTAAAAGTTAGTGTAGTTAGAGAAGTCTGACACCATAACCTTAGTTCATTAGTCAAGCCAGGCACTGCTACTCAGGCAACGCTACTCTATTCTTTATTTTTGAATCCGTCTATTTTTATGTGTTTTTCTGTAAGCGTTGGTGTATCTCGTGTTTTATCGAAAAGTTTTTGTATTTGATAATCATGGTGGTCGTATTTGCGCTCCAATTGGCTTATTTTTTGAACTAATTCCTTATGAGTGTACGCAAATTCTCTTAATTTAACAAAGGTTTCAATAATCTGAACGCTCGCATCTATAGCCTTTTGACTTTCTAATATATTTGCAAGCATTAAAGCACCATATTCTGAGAACACATAGGGCAGGTATCTTCTACCGCCCCTGTTTGAGGTCGCAAATTGCGACCTCAAACTTTCAAACTCTTCTTTATTCAATTGAAACATAAATGTCTCTGAAAACCGTTTTCTATTTCGTTTTACTTGGACGAATAGTATGGGACGTATGCAACATAGCTACATTGTTCATTTTATCATCACATTAGTTTTATATTATATTTTGCCACTAGCCTTTCCCCTGCATTAACTGCTCTGGTTATTGCCTGCCTGCTAACATGAAAATACTCACCCAATTCCCTTCCGCTTATTTTTAATTCTTTATTCCCGATATATAACACAATCTTCCTTGCATCAGATACTTTTATATCTCGCCTTTTCTTTTTCATTTCGCTTTTTTCAATATCCAGCTGCTCAGCTACTTTTTCCATTACTTTTGATAAATCCCATCCTTCACGCTTTAACCTTTCTGTTTTTTGTATTTTCTCTTCTGCCTCTTTTAGTATCTTACTAACAAACTCACCGTCCCCCAAAATACGCTCGTCTCCCTGCCATCTCTCTTTTGACTTCCGTAAACCGATTACTTCTCTCCATCCACCAGCACTTCGTATCAGTCCGCCACCAGTCAGCTCTTCTTTTTTACCCATATCTTTTGCATCTCTCACAAATTCAACATATTTCCTTTGCGCTTCTCCTCTCCCTGCACCAAACCTTTCTAATATCTCACCTACTGACTGCCATTCTATTTTATTTTTTCCTGCTAATACAGAATGCCCGCACCATTTGTATTTGTTTAGCTCTTTGATGTCTTTAACCAATCTTGCTCTTAACGGATTCAGATGTATATACCTGACAAGTTCAAGAAAATACGATTCTTCCTGACATAGTATCGATTTATACCTATTTTGATAAAGATATCCGCTCCTCTTGTATTTCCGGTTGAAATAAAGCGCATACCCAGTTAAAAGCTTTCTCATTAAATCACTTAAGGGCTTAGCCCCGGTTCTTATCAATAAATGAAAATGATTGGGCATTAACACCCAACCATAACATTTGTGCCTTGTATTTTCTAGCCCTTCTGCCAACCTGCGAAGAAATTCTTCCCGATCAGCATCATCTTTAAATATTTCACGACGCTCTATCCCACGTTGTATTACGTGATATATCCCGCCCTCTATGTTTATTCTTCCCTGTCTTGGCATATTCCGATTCTATTAAATTGTATTTATGTTGTCAAGTTGCATACGTCCCCTAATTCCGCATATGCCGAAGAGTTCTTCAGGACTGCTTCTCCAGATTCTTCACCCCTTCTTTCGCCTTCGCTACATTAGAAC
Source organism: Candidatus Liberimonas magnetica (assembly GCA_020523885.1). Taxonomy (NCBI): domain Bacteria; kingdom Pseudomonadati; phylum Elusimicrobiota; class Endomicrobiia; order Endomicrobiales; genus Candidatus Liberimonas; species Candidatus Liberimonas magnetica. The sequence continues at coordinate 253,335 of JAJAPY010000004.1, forward strand.
AGCTCGGCTCTCTTTGTTAGCTAACGACACTGCAGGATTCCCTTTAATGGTACGGACTACCGTTTTGCATCTCATCCTCTGAGATTTCGTCCGCTTTGACGCATCCAGTCACCCAGTGCATCAGGACTTAGCTATCTGGCTTTCTGGCAATTACCAGAGTCGAACTTTCACCGACAAGTATTCTATGCCTTGCAAGGCACACCTTAATGTATCTTTAATCTAATTTATTGATATTCGGGCAAAATATAGCCATTTTCACTTTTTATCTATTTGCCGTATCAATCCCGCCAAGGCAGGATGGCCCCTGCGGGATTTTATAGCGGGCGGACGCAAGGCCCGCCCCTACGGCTTTTCTACTAACAAAAACGCCCATTCGTTGCAGGGGCAGTATTGCGAGTGGCAGGGCTTGGGCTCGTCCCATAGCTCGATCTTTCCGAAAAGGTTGCCCAGCTTTATATTTTCGCCCTTCCAGCTGCCGCCGCCGCAGCGCAGGATTTCGCCGTCGGGATGTATGATTGCGTAAGTATGGCCCGCATTGCACAGCTTATCTTTGGTAATAAATGGCTTGGTCTGGAATTTTTCTCCGGCTCTTTTTTCAAGGGCCGGGTCTATTATTAACAACTCTTCATTGGTGTAGGATTCGGGGTATTTTTTACCTTTATACTCTCCCCAGAAAGTAGAGACGGAAAAATGTATATCGTTCTTGGAAAACAGCTCCTTATACTTTGGAATATCATGGACTTGTTCTGGATAGGCGAGATAAAGCACTCCCACGCTTACGCCTCTGTCTTTTATTCTCTTCACGTTGGCCAGGAATTTATCAAAGTCCGCGAATAGGGGATGCAGAGTTGCTCCCAGTTTTAGCCTCTTTAATTTCTCATCCGAAGTTTTTTCCAAAAGACCTTTGGCGCCGTTTGCCAGGTTCGTCATTAGTCCGATAGTATGATAATCCAGCATACCGGATATTACCTCGCCAAAATCGGGGTATGTCGAAGGCTCGCCGCCGGCTATTTCTATGTGCGCCTCGCCGTATTTCTTATATATATCTTCCCATATCTCTAGAAGCTTCTTTGTGCCGGGATAAATATTGCGCTTTCCGAACTCTTCCCATTTGCCGTGCCACCAGCAATACGGGCACCTGTAATTACAATCCCAGTGCATATCCCATGAAAAACGTAAGTTTCTTTTATCCATATACTTATCCTGACAGATTTACTATTTCAATTGAAAATTTTAACTGATTCTTAACTCCCCCGGCCCCTCTTTAACAAAAGAGGGGAGTCATTTAACATCAGTTATTTTACTATCCATCTGAACTCGCACGGACAGGTTTCCTGCCTGCACAACATCGGGCTGTCGTTCAACTTAAAGTTCTCGTCAAATATGTTGCCAAGAAGCATCTTATCCCGGCTTTTCGAGTAATCGTTGCTGCAGGGATAGACTGAACCATCGTTGTCAACTCTTATGTACAACTGGCCTGCAGCGCACATCTGTCCCTTGCTTTTTACCTGCACGACCTGTTTGCTTGCCCATTGGATATCTTTATCGCTTTTAAGGCTGCCTATTACTTCATTTATATGATCCCTTTCCTGTTCGCTAAAACCCGCGGGGTAGTTCTTTCCCTTATAATTGCCCCGGAAAGGCAGGGGCGTAAACCTGAAACCCTTGTTTAGAAAATAATCCCCGGTCACTTTAAGGCCTTCTAATTGTTCCGGATAGGTTACATAATGTATCCTGATATCAAACCCGTTATCTTTCAAGACCGTTGCCTTGCTGGCAAACTCTTCCAGGTCCGCAAACGACGGGTGGTAACTCAGCCCCATGAAAAAATTATCCGGGCTTATTTCCTGTACCAGTGTTTTAACGTCTTCTTTACTGCAGGACAAGTTCGTGTCAAATGAAACATGAGCGAACTTGTTCAATTCAATTATCATCTTTAGAAAATCCGGGTACAGGAAAGGTTCACCGCCTGTAATTATGAGTTTCAACCCGCCGTATTTGTCACTAAGCTTTCTGTAGGCCTTGACCCAGTTGCCGGTCTTTAGATATTTATTCCTTTTTTCAACTTCCTGCCACAGGCCTTCAAAAAAACAATACGGGCACCTGTAATTGCACTTATAGTGAATAAGCCAGTCTATTTCTATCATGATTTAGTTTTGATTTTCGGCGTTTGCCAGTGAAAAAGCCAGTTCTTTTCCTCATCTACTATCATGGCGACCCAGCACGGGCATTTATCAAGACGGCACTCCTTAGGTTCATCATAAAGAGCGAAGGTCCCGTCAATAAGGTTGCCGATCTTTCCTTCTTCCTTTATCAAACAACACCTGTAAGCGTTGCCGTTGGAGTGGATCTTTGTGTAGACCTGCCCCATTCGGCATAACTTTCCAAGGTGAGGGTTAAGAGGCTTTTCTTTCTTGTCTCCGTCGTTTTTATCGCCGTAAGATTCCAGCATCTTTGGGGCTGTCCTGGGATCGCACTTGCATACCAGCTCTCTTTCCTCTTTGGTATAGCTCTGCGGATACTCTTTGCCCTTGTATTTGCCGCGGAACGGCATTACGTCAAAAGATATATGTTCAATGTCAAAACCCGACTTGTATTCTTCCATCCTGGCTAACTGTTCAGGGAACGCGACATAGTTTACGCCAAGGTCATACCCCCCGTCCTTCAGAGCTTTGGCTTTTTTAAGGAACGTGCCGAAATCCGCAAACTGAGGATGGAACGAAGCCGCGAACCTTACCCGGTCAGGCGGTATCTTCTTCATGAATTCATCTACGTCAAAAGACAGGTTCGTATCAAACTCAACCGTGAATTTATCGGTCAGGAACGAGACCAGCTCGATGAAACCGGGGTAATGGAACGGCTCGCCGCCGGAAATGTGCAGGTGGCCTTCACCGTACTTGTCGTAGATATCACCCCATATCCTTTTCCATTCTTCTATTCCGGGATACCTGTTCTTTTTTTTCTCCTCTTCCCAGGTATCGTTAAAAAAACAATAACTGCACCTGTAATTGCATGCATAATGGATATCCCAGGTATAAAAACATTTCCCGGGAGGTATATTTTTTCTGGCGTTCTTCATTTCTTTTCCCTTTTAATGTAATTGGCATATTCTTTCATATACTCAGTTCTATAAACCGGATGTTCCAGCGCTTCCCAGAGAGGGACCCACTTATCTTCTTCTTGCCCAACGAGCATACTTTTAAAACACGGGCACTGGTAACTTACCTTGCAGGCAGCCGGTTCATCCAGCAGCTTGAAATCCTTATCAAGGATGCTGCCCAGGGAGCCTGAATCTACCCCGTGATAACCGGCACAGCACCTGGTCACTGAACCGTCCGGGTGTATCTTTGCATACATCTGGCCCATCCGGCACAACTCGCCTGTTTTTACTTTTTTTCCCGGTTCTTCTTCCCTTTTTACACGCCAGTCATACCACCTGGAGTTCATGTCCTTTAAATGCTCGTCCAGGGCATCTTTTGCAATGCCTTCAAGAAGCATTTTCTCTTCAACACTATAGGACTGAGGGTACCATTTATCATTGAACTTACCTGCGAACGGTATGACCTTAAAGTATATCCTCTCGCTTTCCACCATTTTTTTATACTCAGAAATCTTACCGAGATGGTTAGGATATCCAACATAGCATATAGTTGACGGGAACCCGTTATGATGAAGGAACTTTACTTTATCAAGGTATTTTTTCATGTCATCGAATTCCGGATGAAAACTTGACGAGATGGACACCCCGTTGTTTGGCGGGATTTTGTCCAGGAATTCCTTCATATCAAAACTTAGGTTAGTCGTTATATCTACCGAATTGTATTTCAAAAGCGTTTTAACGAGACCCCAGAAATTCGGGTAAATAGTCGGCTCTCCCCCGGAAAATCTTACATGGCTTCCCCAATATTTTTCGAATATCTTTTCCCAAGCCTCTTCCCATCTGCTTATATCTATGCTTTTAGACTTAAATTCTATATCTCTTTTTATTACTTCGCAGTAAGAACACTTATAGTTGCATTTGAACGAAATATCCCAGTTCCAGTGAACACGGTACGGGGGGTCCAGCCTGGGATATTTTGGTATTCTAACTAATTTATTCTTTAAATCGTAGATATTTATGATCGTCTTCATTATTAACTCTTTGATACATTATTCCGTAATCGCTTTCAGGCATGGGCACATTTCCACATCGCATGGCAACGCTTTTTTAAGCAAAGTAAAGTTATCGTCGAATATATTGCCTATTAAGTGCCTTTCTCCTATCTGTCCGCACCGTGCAACTTTGCCGTCGGGAAATATTAAAGCTGATTTTTTGCCGGCCGCACACATTACACCTTTTTTTTCAACGTTTTCTTTCCAGGTATTATCAAGCCCAAGCATATTTTTCTCTTCAGCATTATAACTCTCCGGGTAAGAAAACCCGTTGTAATTCCCATAAAACGGGATAACCTTCAGTACCTCATTTTGTGAACTTGCTACTTTTAAATAATTGTTAAATTCTTTTAAGTAGCCCGGGTATGCGCACAAATTAATATTTCCTGTCTGGAAATCATGTTTTCTCAAATATTTTACCTTACCTATAATATCCTCCAGCTTATCGTAATTTGGCTGAAAACTTAATGTTATAGAAACTTTTTGCGGGTCTACTTTATTTACAAATTCTTCTAGCCCCAGGGAACCGTTCGTTGATATATTTATAGGATAATGCAACTGCGACAGTTTTGATACGAGGCTTGTAAAATCGGGATATATAAAAGGTTCTCCGCCTGTTATAAGCACGCTTGCCCGCCCATATTTGTCATAAATTCTCTGCCAGTGTGCCATCCACTCATTTACAGAAAGATAAACGGTACGTTTGCCGTACTCTTCCCACTTTCCTTCAAATATGCAATGAGGACACCGGTAGTTGCAGGCATAAAGCATATTCCACTCAAAGTTAATCATATCAGGAATATTGAAACTTTCCTTTTTAGAGTCCTTGCCCTGTAAATAGAAACTGTCTTTTATTTCTTGCATATTATTTAGGCTATACTGTTTTATTTAGGATTTTTGTATCTATTGATTTTATCCTATTAAGGACTGCCTCGTTTTTTGGGTCAAGTTTTTGATATTTTCTAAAATATTCCAGTGCAGTATCGTATTCATTAATATATTCATAATAACTGCCGAGGTTAAACCATTCGTCCAGTTCTACCGTGGTCCTAACCCCGTTATCAACCTGCACGCCCAGGTCCAGGCACAATTTTTCGAATTCCTTGCATCTTTTTAATCTTACAGGGTAGGTATTTTTCCCGTCTAGGGTCTCCCAATAAAGATGATGTGAAAACGGCGTCTTTATCATAAACTTACCGGGTTCAGTATGCAATTTGCTGTTTTCTTCGATCGCACAATAAGTCCTGCTCGGATATACCCTGGTGAAATATTTTCCCATGTCCTTAATAAAATCCAGCGTTAAGTGAAAATCATTTTCTGTTTCGCCTGGAAATCCAAACATAAAATTGCCTGTAACCCTGATCCCTGATTCACAAGCATCTTTTATTATCCTTTTAGCATCTTTAATATCATATTTTTTGTTCATCAGCTTTAAAATCCTGGCAGAGCCGGATTCTATTCCGAAAATCAAGTGCTTACATCCTGCTTTTGCCATTTTCTGAACAATATTCGTTGTCATCTTTTTGTTTATAATCGCATTTGCCACCCAGAGAATCTTTGTTCCGTACGGGGGATATTTTATCATCAGGTCGCAAAATTCTTCTGTCCTTGATACATTCGCATTAAAAACCAGGTCCTGAAAATCTATATGGCAAATCTCAGGATACGATAATTTATGAAAACTTATTTCCTGATGCAGCCTTTCTGCATTCATTTCCCTGTAAGTGCCCCAGAAACTTCTTGAACTGCAAAAACTGCAATCCCATACACATCCTCTTGAACTCATTATGGCAAAGTGCTCTTTATCATCATAATCTTCTATTTTTAAATCAGAAAAATCCATATACGGCAGGCTGTCCAGGTTATTCATAGGTTTCCTGTCACCTGTATAGAAGGTTTTTTCTTTATCTCTTATATATACCCCTAAGCAATCTCGTAAAGAGCCGCTTTTGTCCATCTCCTGGCATAATTCAGGGAATGCCCTATCCCCTTCTCCGGGAATTACGTAATCAACAGGAGATTCCTTAAATATTTTTTCAATATAACATTTCTCGTTGAATATCTGGCCGCCAAAGATTATTAATAAGTCTTTATTTTTTTCTTTCAACTCCTTGGCATATTGAATGCTTGCCCAATATGTCGAAGAAGTAATGGAAAAAGCCGCCATTCTTGGCGCATGCTTTAATATATTTTCAGTAAAACTATTTATAATATTATTCATAGACAAAAAGAACTCATTTACACTGTTTTTATCATACCAAAAAGATGACTGTTCCCATGCCCACAAGTTCTTCATGTTATCTTCTCTTTTAGTATATAAATAGTTATTTAGGTCATAAGATTTAGCTTCATGACCTTTACTTTTAAGGCATGCACTCAATTGTACGATTGACAAAGGTGGTTCCCTTGTCCCCCAGACCGGGCACTGGATCAAAGCGACTCTCATGCTCCCTCCAGTAACTTATTTATTTCTTCATCATTTTTTCCACGGGTTATTATATGAGATTTAAAATCATTAACAGAAGAAGGGTTAGCTCTAAAACAGTATTGAGAACATGAATATTTGCCATCTATCAGCTTTTTTCTGATGTTTTTGTAATAATCGCCATTCCAGACATCCATAAATTCTTTGTTTTTTAAACTCTCCTTTGAATCTCCTGCAACATCGCAAGTAATAATATCGCCTTCAGGATTTATCATTAATTGAGTCCAGGCTTCACTGCATAGCTGATGATTTAAGCTATGGCCATTCCCGAACCTCGGAGGCAATATTACGTTAATATTATTTTTCTGAGCTTTATCTTTTGCCAGGTCCAATATTTTATTAGTTTTTTCTTTGATGAAATAACAAGAGAGATCTTTTTGATCAAGCCTGTAAACGTAGTTATAATAAACTATCACTGAATTAGCATCAAAATCTTTTGCAAAATCAATAAAATCCGGCAAATTTTCTATATTTTTTGTCGTTGCAAGGAATATGAAGTTTATCCTTAAATTGTTTCCTTTAGATCTCTTTAAATGCTCTAAATTATAGATTAAAACCCCGTAATTCTTTGATTTTGTCATTGTTTCATGGGTAACCTCGTTGCTTGAGTGAATTGACACATGGATTGTGTAAATATTGCCGCTTTCAAGAATAAAATCAACCATCTTGGGAGTTAATGAACTTCCATTTGTTGCAAACATTTTTTCTGCATATTTGAACTGGTTGAAATACCCAAGTATTTTTTTTGCTTCCGGCAAAAGAAGAAGCTCGCCTGATCCGGTCAGGTTTATTCTTTCTGCCCTGGTAAGTACCGGTAAAAGTTTTTTTTCATAATTACACTTGAATTCCTCAAAGTTGAAATAGCTATAAACCGCAGGCCTTGAACAGAACAAACAATCCTGATTGCAGGGCGCATCCAGCTGTACAAAGACGTATCTTGGATAGGATTCAAGGGTAAGTTTCCTATCTGTAAATTCCCTACTATTTAAAATATTATTCTTCAAAACAATTTCTCTTTCTTCAATCGATGCTGATTTTTGCATGGTTACTTACTCCTATATGGTCGCAGTTCGTACAAACATTATTTTCCTTTGGCTTTGTCCTGTCTTTAACAAATTTACGTGCAACCCTGTATTTCTTTCCGTTCCAGATCATCCAGAAAGGTTTTTTAAAGAATTCATAAAAATCGTCTTTCTGATCTTCTACTGAACAACAAGGAGAAACAGAACCGTCAGCATTTATAGTTATACCATCCCACAACCAGCCGCATATTTGTTCTACTGGTTTAAATTCTATTTTATCCTCTACTACTTTGTATCTGTTAAATTCATCCTTATTTGAAACCCATTCGGGAGAACAGAAAGGCGCTGTAAAACCTATAGAATCAACTCCTATTTCTTTAGCCATAGCTTTTGCTTTATCAATTTCATGTTCATTATGCTTAAAAACCAGGAATTGCCAGTGTATATGAGGAATTTCCTTGTTTAAATCCTTTTTTACCTTAACTAATAATTTCAAATTACTTAATGCTTTTTCAAAGTTTCCATCCCTTCTATAAATTTCATAAACTTCTTGACTAGCACCATCTATAGAAGCAGAAATCCAGTCTACTCCAGACTTTATCAATGCAACGGCATCATCTTTAGAAAGCTCAACATTCAAATTTGTATCCAATTTTATTTCAGGACTGAACCTTTCTTTGGTATAAGTTATCATCCGGGAAATATCTTTATTTAAAAGCGGCTCACCCCAGTTACAAAAATCGATATGAAAAAGATACGGCCCCAGCTTATCTATTATTTTCTTATAATCATTAAATGACAATGTTGCCTGTACCCTGGTACCTCTTCTTTGACCGGTAGGGCAGAACACACATTTTAAATTACAGATATTAGATGGGTCAATCGTCAGCCAGTAAGGATACCCTATTACAATTTGAGTCCTTAGCCGTTTTTGTAATTCGATCAATTTATAGTTATATTTTTTTATTAGATATCGGATATTCATTTTTGTGTTTCTCAAGATATAACAATATCTCCGCTTGTGCTTCCGGCCTAAAAGTTATATGGGATTTAATATTATTTATATTATTCAAATCATATCTATAGCAATCCCTGCACCAGGAATGAGGTTCATCGTTTATTAAACCTTCCCGCAGTTTCGTATAGCCCGGCCCGTTCCATATATCATAAAACTCCTGTTTTTCTAAATATCCTATGTGATTACCGGCAAAACAACAGGGGTTTACAGACCCCTGCGTTTCAACGTAAAAAAAGTTCCATGGATCATAACAGGGAGGTTTATTTTTAACTTTATTATCATAAATCCCGAACTTTGGCGGTAAATTTAAAGACATATTTAATTTTAATGCCAAAGCCTCTGCATCTTTTAATATTTTGTTTGTCTTCTCCGGATTAAAAAAACATGACAATTTTATCTGGTCAGGATTAAAAATAGTTAAATAGTTGCATGTTACAGTATCTACGCCGATCTGTTTTGCTAATTTTATAAAATCTGGGAGGTTTTCAATGTTTATAGTTGTGGCCAAGAATATTAAATTGATATGCAGAGTACTTCTCTTTATTTTTTTTATCTCTATTAATTTCTTTATATTTGATATTATTTTATCCCAGGCTTTTGTCCTGGTCATAGACTCATGTAATTTCTTGTCCGCGGCATGTAAAGATATCAACAGGGAATACTTGCCGTCGGTAATTATATCTGATATTTCCGAATTTATCGATATTCCGTTCGTAGTAAATACTTTTGTATTATCTGGTAATTTAATATTTATATATTCTAAGTAATTTATAAACTCAGGTATCAGAAATATTTCACCAAAACCGCAAAATCCAATATGGTCTGCTTTTTTAAGGACCTTACCTATTCTATTTTCAAATAAATCTTTGTATACCTGAAGACTAAAGTTCGGGAAATCGCCTCCGAGGCAAAATACGCAGTTTGCATTGCATTTTGCGTGAGCCCCGATTGTAATATACTGTGGAGTTGTCCGCAATCTGATTTTATGCAATCTCACTTCCGCATCATTATCTTCTTTGTTTTTTTGAATTATATTTATTTCATTCATAATTCATATTCAATTTATTCAAGATATCCCTTAAAAAACCATAGTTATCTCTAAATATTTCCCGACTTGACATGAGATTAACGGTATAATTCGATTTATTTAAGTATTTATCCTTAAAATTATCTATATTTATGCTGTGTTCAGGATAATATTCTTTATAATAATTTAAAATATTAGAAATATACGGTTCCACAATAATATTTTTATCTACGGCTAAATGTAAACTTAAAATCCTATTATATAAATATATCAATGATCGCCTCTTATTTTCTAATTGTTTGCCGCCGTACATCCTTAACGATAAATTCAATATATTAATAGATTCTTTAATAAGCAGACCCAGGATATCATCCGATGGCTTTCTATAATCATCTTTCCTAACCATATATTGCCACCTTTCTTCTTCCCCGGTATTTGATAGGCTGATAGCGTTATTGCCCAGTAATTTAAAATAATTAAACGGCGTTTCCAAATGTAAGGAAAACTGAATTGCCTGGAACATATTGTCCGTAAGTACGGCCATCGGAGTGTTTTTCGAAAAATCTATCACTTTTAAATTATCATGTAAAAAGGCCAGCCTTTTTAAAAACTCAGGTTTTTTAAAGGCTAAAGCCTTGATGATTATATATAAATAACCAGGGCTGTCAAAAATTATGCTTTTTACATCCCCTGCCGAAATTTGAATTATCTCCTTACATAACCTTTCCCACCTGGATACCTGGTTTATATCGATCACATTATAATATTTTATATCACCGTATTTATACTTTACATCCTCCCTATTGCCAGGGCCATCCAACCCACTAATTAAACCAGGAAGCACTGATTCAAGATAACCTATTATAAACAAAAATGCGTCCTTGTAATCAGATTCTTTCAGCTCAATATTGTTTACCCAGGCATCCCTCAATTTATTCACTAGCCCCATGTCGTCTTTATCGCCACAATTATTTATAAAATAATCTAAAACAGCTGTCCTGCCTATAAATTCCGTTTCTTTAGCGTTCGTATAGATATAATATTTGATAATGTCTATTACCGATTTTACAAATAACAGCTTGGAAGCTAGGCTTTTGTCGTTGTTAAAAAAGATATCATTTAATTTAAAATATGAATTAATCATTTCTGTCAAAGCGCTTAGCGTGACGGACCTGCTCTTAATATCTATTTTGTTCTCTATCTTCTCTAGACTCCCACTTATCAATTTCGCTTTATTCATAAATTCTAGGGACCTGATGCTCCCGGATTTAGTAAACCTGTCAAATTCTTCTATCGTCACTATTTGAAATTCACCATAAAAGGGAAATATCACCTTTAATAAGTTATAGGCTTTATTTATTCTGTTTATTAACTTGACTTCATCCTCGTTATCTACTTTGCTTAACCTGAACAATAAATCTATGTCGCTCGCACCGGGTATCCAGTCATTCGAAGTCAACCCTCTTCTTAAATATATCCCGCTTATATCCCCGCTTTTATTAAAATACAATTTCAGGACCTTCAGGCTAATAAAATATATCTGCCTGTAAATTATATTAAAAATACCGTACTGCCTGGTACTTAAAACAATATTCCTTACAAAATTATAGAATAAACTAATATCACCGGAAAACATCCGGCCTTTTTTGGTTACATTTAAAGAAATATCATTATTTTCTATTGCCTTATTTTCAAAATATGAATATTGTTTTGCAATTATTTCATTCCTTAAGGATTCTATCTTTGACTCGTCGCTATAACGAATACCGTAACTTACTCCGTTTATCTTATTCCGTTTTATTGCAACTTCCGAGATGTTGTTGATCTCTATACCTATCGTCTTCGTATGCCCAACTATGTTGTTGTCTTCTATTATACCGCTGCTTTGTTCTTTATATTCTATCCCGAAAGCCTGGGCCTCAATATTATTATTGGCTATTTCTACCTGACAGCTGCCGCCAACCTCCACTCCTTTTAACCCTGCCAGGCTGTTCTTTTTTACTACCCCTATTGTATTCATCGAATATTTAATGCAAATACCATTCTTACTGTTAAGGCTGCTATCGTAAATATTCACATTGCTTATGTCATTTACTTCTATGGCCGTGTTCTCGCTTTCTATTTTAATGCCTTCAACTTTTACCAGAGATTCTTCTATGCATATCATCCCCTTCTCAACAGCTGTGATGCTGTTGCCTTTTATTTCCAACTCTGCATGCCCTGATATTTCCATCCCTATATTCTCACTCTTCCCGCTTATCTCATTATTCTCTATTGTCCCGCTGCTGCTGTCTTTATATAATATTCCCCTCACTTTCGTGTACAGTTTATTGTCTTTGATCGTGATATTGCTGCTGTCTATAACCACTATTCCTTTATTTCCGTTTAAAACATTTGAACAAATTATTCCGGTTGTATTCATGGAATAAACGATGCATGTATTCGTTGAGCTATTTATAAAACAATCCGTTTCTTTAGCGTTCGTATAGATATAATATTTGATAATGTCTATTACCGATTTTACAAATAACAGCTTGGAAGCTAGGCTTTTGTCGTTGTTAAAAAAGATATCATTTAATTTAAAATATGAATTAATCATTTCTGTCAAAGCGCTTAGCGTGACGGACCTGCTCTTAATATCTATTTTGTTCTCTATCTTCTCTAGACTCCCACTTATCAATTTCGCTTTATTCATAAATTCTAGGGACCTGATGCTCCCGGATTTAGTAAACCTGTCAAATTCTTCTATCGTCACTATTTGAAATTCACCATAAAAGGGAAATATCACCTTTAATAAGTTATAGGCTTTATTTATTCTGTTTATTAACTTGACTTCATCCTCGTTATCTACTTTGCTTAACCTGAACAATAAATCTATGTCGCTCGCACCGGGTATCCAGTCATTCGAAGTCAACCCTCTTCTTAAATATATCCCGCTTATATCCCCGCTTTTATTAAAATACAATTTCAGGACCTTCAGGCTAATAAAATATATCTGCCTGTAAATTATATTAAAAATACCGTACTGCCTGGTACTTAAAACAATATTCCTTACAAAATTATAGAATAAACTAATATCACCGGAAAACATCCGGCCTTTTTTGGTTACATTTAAAGAAATATCATTATTTTCTATTGCCTTATTTTCAAAATATGAATATTGTTTTGCAATTATTTCATTCCTTAAGGATTCTATCTTTGACTCGTCGCTATAACGAATACCGTAACTTACTCCGTTTATCTTATTCCGTTTTATTGCAACTTCCGAGATGTTGTTGATCTCTATACCTATCGTCTTCGTATGCCCAACTATGTTGTTGTCTTCTATTATACCGCTGCTTTGTTCTTTATATTCTATCCCGAAAGCCTGGGCCTCAATATTATTATTGGCTATTTCTACCTGACAGCTGCCGCCAACCTCCACTCCTTTTAACCCTGCCAGGCTGTTCTTTTTTACTACCCCTATTGTATTCATCGAATATTTAATGCAAATACCATTCTTACTGTTAAGGCTGCTATCGTAAATATTCACATTGCTTATGTCATTTACTTCTATGGCCGTGTTCTCGCTTTCTATTTTAATGCCTTCAACTTTTACCAGAGATTCTTCTATGCATATCATCCCCTTCTCAACAGCTGTGATGCTGTTGCCTTTTATTTCCAACTCTGCATGCCCTGATATTTCCATCCCTATATTCTCACTCTTCCCGCTTATCTCATTATTCTCTATTGTCCCGCTGCTGCTGTCTTTATATAATATTCCCCTCACTTTTGCATACAGCTTATTGTCTTTGATCGTGATATTGCTACTGTCTATAACCTCTATACCTTTAGTCCCGTTCAATGTATTAGAGCCGATTATTCCGGTTGTATTCATCGAATACCTTATACAAACACCTTTTCCGCATGCTATTTTAGAATCGACGATATTTACATTGCTAATATCATAAACACTCAAACCTATATCCTCTGATTTTACATTGCTTTTACTGATTTCAACCTGGCTTCCCCCGTTAGCCTCCAAGCCTTTGTTCCCAGACATACTGGTATTACAAACTATTCCTCTTGCATCCATGTCATATTTCACACAAACACCTTTTTTACATATTATTTTTGAATCATTTATATTTACATTGCTTATTTCATAGACATTAATTCCAATGCTCTCTGATTTTATATGGCTTTTACTTATGTCAACCTGGCTTCCCCCGTTGGTTTCCAAGCCTTTATGCCCCGATACATTAGTATTACAGACTATTCCGCTTGCATCCATATCATATTTTACACAAACTCCTTTCCTGCATGTTATATCCGAATCAGTTATTTTTACATTACTTATTTCATGAGCACTTATCCCTGCATTTTCTGTTTTTATATTGATTTTATTTATTTCGACCTGGCTTCCTCCGCCGGCTTTAAATCCTTTGTTCCCGGATAAACTTGTATTATGAACCATCCCGCTTGCATTCATATCATATTTTATGCAAATACCTTTTTTAGAATTGATAGCCGTATCCGTTATATTTACACTGCATAAATTATAAACTTCTATGCCATTATTTAAACTTTCAATTTCAATTCTTTTAATTTGTGCTTTAGCCTCATGAGAACAATTTACGCCATAATTTATGGTTTTAATGTCATTTTTTTCAACGTAGACTTCTGCATTCCCCAGCAACTGTATACCTGTCAGGCCATTTAACCTGTTTCTCTTTACTGCCCCGGTCGAACTCATATCATATTCTATACAATTGCCATTCTTGCAGGCTATAATACTATTTAATATATCTACATTTCTTAGATCTTTAATAGTTACCCCTTGATTTATAGCTTCTATCTTTATTCCATCGATCTTTACCCGGTTAACCCCCAACATTTCTATCCCAATATTACCAACCAATTTATTTTTATTGATTGCCCCTTTTGCATTCACGCTGTATCTTATACAAGAGCCTATTCTGCTAACAGTAATATCATTATTCGCTACAGACACGATACTATTATCCGAACACTCTGCACCGCTTATTTTTGTTATAATAGAATTATTATTTATTGTTGCCCGGGTTTTACCATTTATTGAAATGCCATGGTCTCCATTTTTTACGATATTTTTTTCTATGATTATTTTATCCCCGTCATCCTGAAATCTAATTGCAGATTGGTTGTTTAATAAAATATTATCACTGATTATGCATCCCCTGTTCCTTTCGTCGCCATAAACCGCAATATTTTTATTATAGTTTAATTTATTATTTTTTATAACAGTTTCTTTTGCAGCACAATTTAAAACACCTACATTGTTTTTATTTATTGTATTTTCAATAATATTCGTTCTATTACAACCCCAAACATCAATCCCTACATCACTGCCATTTATAGTATTATCATATGCCAGAGAGTCTCGCACCTTGACGAAAATAATTCCTCTAACCTTATTCCTAATAATTATATTTGTATTTATTTTTATATTTTCCCCGCCAGCACAATAAATCCCTATAATATTATTTGTGAAACTGTTCTTATAAATTTCACATAAACTTTGTTTATATAACCAAAATCCGATCTTATTGTCCTTAAAACTACTATCTTTTACGCTTATTGCTGCACCCTTTAAAGCAAGAAGGCCGTAAAAAGCATGATTTATTATGCAATTCTCTATTTCAGACCCATTTCCTCTAACTATAACAACCGCACCTCCCCAGCCCCTGTTCCCGATTACAATTT
>JAJAPY010000005.1:0-99435 GCA_020523885.1 Candidatus Liberimonas magnetica
TGATTTGTATGTGTTCATTAACACCTATTTTCACGTCTATTTGTATCTTTTGTCAATTTACTACTTATAACATTGACTATGGCCATGACCCAAACTCTGCCAAAGGGGCTCGGAGAGCAAGAGCATTGGACGCGGTTTTCAGGGTAATTCTACCTCTTTTAATTGGCTTTGGCAAATAGAGTTGTTATGGGAGTTGTTATGGGACAAGTGGTTTGGTGAATTAATAGGCTTCGCTTCTGTTGTCGGCGGTAAGCATGAAAACTATTCTATTTTTCTCATCAATTGAATAAAAAAACCTGTAATCGCCGATCCTGTAACGCCAGGTTTCAGGGTGGTAATTAACTAATTTATTAATGTTTTTTCCGTAAAAGGGTTGTGCTTTCAACTGAGGGTACACATAATCTAATAGTTTTTTACAAATTCTTTTCTTTTGGCCGGAAAAGTCTTTTTCTAGATCATTTATAAACTGGCCGGTTTCAAAAATCCTGTATTGGTTAGTCAACGAAATGCCCTTTTCTGTTTTTTGCGTTTTCATGGCCTTTTTTTATTCTTTCTACTAAACCCTGGTCATTTTTGATCTGTGCCATTTCTACTGAATCAACAGACATAGACTCTTCAATATTATTTATGATGGTATGTGTTATAAAATTAGAAATAGGCCTGTGCTGAGTTTTTGCACACTTAGTAATCAATTCGTATTCCTTATCATCCAACCGTAACGTTATTGTTCTTGACATAAGAACCTCCTGCCATGCATTCGTTTGTATTCGCTATTATTCTAATAGATACTATTGTGTTTGTCAAGTAGCTCTGTGGCTAAGCCACAAGCAATTAAAATTTGAATGTAGCTTCTTCGAAAATGGCACATTTTAGCGATTAAATCTATTGTCTTTTATCTACTTCATGCCGAGGATGGCGGAAACGGATTTTTCGGGCAGCATTTGAAAGTTCGGGTTCAGTTTTATCCCGATCTGTTCTGCGCCAAGCCACAAAAGAAAATCTTTCTGGCCGGAAAGCGCCCAGTCCCCGTAGCCTGGCGAAAAACGCTTTGTCATTTTGTTTTTTTTGTGTTCATTGTTTATCTGTTTATTCGTTATCTCGGCAAGCTCCTCAGCTATTACTGAGCCTATGGCATCCAGGATTAAAGCCCTGGAAGGTTCTTTTTCGTTTATGTATTTGTTCCTTTTTTCTTCCAAACCAGGCCCGATGGTTACGGCAAACCCGTAAGCTGTTGAACAATCCTTAAGAAGTTCATATATCTTAGAGCTTATTATTTCAAGGCCAGGTTCAAGGGCAATAATAGCGTTATTTATTAAGCTGATTTTTGAAGATGAGATAACCTGTTTCGGAGTTATAAGTTTTATGGCAAGTTCGAGAGCTTCATTTATGCTTTGTTTTGCATTGTTGTCAAGCTTCGTTTTGCCGTGGGCAAAGCCTATCCTTGCAAGGACTTTATTATAAGGAATTTCAAAACTTTCAAATTGGTTCGGGTTAATATTCATTTGTAGAATATACAAAAAATAAAAGCTAATGGCAAGTTAATAAATTACAATGAGTTCTAAGGCAGATTACTGTGATTACAAACCAAAAGAAAGGCTATTCCAAAATGTTAAAATGTTATAATTATGTCGTTACTGGAAATTATGATATAATTAAAATAATTAATTAAACGGAGAGATTAGTGGAAATTGTAATAGAAAAGATCGTTTATCCGGGTAATGCGCTTGGCAGGGGCAGTGACGGGATTGCCACCTTTGTTGAAGGCGCTCTTGTCGGGGAGGTTGTAGAAGTTGAAGTCTTTAAAAATAAAAAGACGTTTAAAGAAGCGCGGCTTTTAAATATAATAAAACCTTCCCCTTTAAGAATAATCGCAAAATGCCCTTCTTATGGGGTTTGCGGTGGGTGTTCATTTCAGCACGTAGGGTATGAAGACCAGGTAAAGATAAAAGAAGAAAATGTAAAAGAGCTTATCCAACTCTTTAATGTGCCGATGGAGCCTATAATAAAAAGCCCGGAACAGTGGGGCTACAGGAACAAGATGGAATTCAGCTATGCGAATGACAAAAACGGGTTGCTCCTTGGGCTTCATAAGAAAAAACAATTCAATCAGTATTGTTCTGTGCCTCCTTGTTTTATCGCTGACCCTGATATGATGAAAGTTGTTAAACAGGCAGTTGATTTTTCTGTTAATTCAGACCAAATCAGTTATGATAAAAGAACACACGAGGGGGTTTACAGGCACTTCGTGATACGTAAAGCAAAACATACTGGCCAGATCCTTGTAAATATCGTTACCAACAAGGTAAGCGGTATAGATGAGAGTTTCTTTTCAAAGCTTATCGAAGAGTTAAAAGATAAGGTAACGAGTATTTACTGGACAATAAATAGTTCGGTTTCCGATGCGGTAAAAGCCGATAAGCTTATACTTTTGCAAGGGAAAAAAGCAATAGAAGAGAAACTCGTAGTAAACAATAAAGAGTATTCGTTCTTGATCTCGCCATTTTCATTTTTTCAAACAAATACTTTCGGCACGGAAAAACTTTACCAAACTGTTTTTGAGCTTATGGAATGCAAAGTGACAGACAGCGTTCTTGACCTTTATTGCGGTACAGGCACTATTGGTCTTGTTCTTGCGCCGTATGTCAAGAACGTGTATGGAATTGATTCGAACGAAGCAGCGATACTCGATGCATCATTAAACAGTAAAAACAATGGAATAAAGAATATTGATTTTAAACCTGTAATAGTAGAAAAATGGGTCAAGGAAAATGCTATGCCGTTTTTTAATGCTCTGGTAGTAGACCCGCCGAGGAACGGCCTATCAGGAAAAGTCCTAGATTTCATTATTGATAAGAAGCCTGAAAAAATAGTGTATGTTTCCTGCAACCCCTCAACCCTTGCAAGGGACCTTAATGACCTTACAAAAAAATCCTGTTATAAGATTAAAAGGATAGTACCCCTTGACATGTTCCCTCAGACTTTCCATATAGAAACCGTGGTTTCGCTTGAAATTGACAAGAACCAAATAAAGGTATAAAATATCTGTCCACTCATATATTGTAGATTTTTTTGGAGGTTACTTAAAACTATGATAGAAAAAGGAACGATTACTGCAATTGGGAGCTGGCCCCATAAAGATGTTGAAAAAATAACTGATATAATTATCGCAAATTTCAAGGATATGCCAGTATGGCCGCAGCTGCCTAAAACAGGTTTTTTAGAAAACATGTATGTACAGTACAGCGAAGGGCTGCCGTGCATTGTAACGGATGCTGAAAACGAAAAGATATATTTTGATACCTCAAAAGACATTTTTGCACCTATACAAACTGTGTATGAGAATTACATTTCAGAAAATTATGATTATTTTGCCATAAGCGAACAATATGCGAAAGGGTTGTATGCTTTTAAGAAAAAAATTGGGGCAAAAGGGAAAATACCTTTAGTTAAAGGGCAGGTTTTAGGCCCTGTAAGCCTGGGCTTGTCTTTGACAGATGAAAACAAGCGGTTAATACTCTACAATGAACAGTTATCAGATGCTGTCCTTAAGGCTTGTATCTGCAAGGCTGCCTGGCAGGCAAAATATCTAAAGGATATTGCTGAAAAGGTGGTAATTTTTTTGGATGAGCCTTATCTTGTTTCGTTCGGTTCAGCTTATGTGAGCCTGTCCCGCGAACAGGTTATAAAAATGCTAAATGAAGTTATAGATAAACTGCATGAACTGGATGTTATAACCGGCATACACTGCTGCGGTAATACAGACTGGTCAATATTAATGGATAGTAACGTTGACATAATTAACTTTGACGCTTATGACTATTCAGGAAGTATACTGCTTTACCCTGAAAAAACGGAAAAATTCTTAAGCAAAGAGAAATATTTTGCCTGGGGCATTGTCCCGACCGCTGAAGATAAAACATTTTCCCAAACCCCGGAACGGTTGTTTGAAAAGCTAAAATCAGCGCAGGATAAGCTGGCATCTACAGGCGTCAACAAACAAAATATATCAGAAAAAACAATCCTGACCCCTGCCTGCGGAACAGGTTCTTTGTCAGAAAAAGCAGCAGAGAAAGTAATTGAACTCCTTAAGGGAGTATCAGAGATATACAGAAAGACGGAGCGATAGAAATATGAAAACAATCGGATTTGTAGGTAAAGGCGGGACAGGGAAAACAACGCTTACCGCTCTTTTCTTAAAATATTGGCTAAGCAAAAACAAAAGGCCAGTTCTAGTTATTGATGCAGACCCCAACAGCTGCCTGGGCGACCTTTTGTCACTAAAAATAGACTCAACGATCGGCAGTGTACGCCATGAACTGATAAAAAAAAAGGAATATCTCAACCAAACAGCTATTCCTAAGCCCGATTACTGCGAATACGCAATAAATAACGCTATAGTTGAATCACAGGGCTTTGACATGATTACCATGGGAAAATCAGACGGGCCGGGCTGTTATTGTTATGTTAATAACATAGTCAAGATGGTAATAGAAAAACTACAGAAAAATTATGAGCTTATCCTGGTAGATTGTGAGGCAGGGCTAGAGCATTTCAGCAGAAAAACGCTCGGCGATATGAATACCGCTTTTATAGTATCTGACTTATCCAAGAAAGGCATTTTAACCGGCATAAAACAGGCAGGCATGATGAAAGAACTCGGCATAAATACCCGGAATAATTACCTTATTATAAACAACGTAAGAAAAGATGAAAAAATAGATTCGTATGTGGAATTTATAAATAAAAATGCAGGCAACAGCCTTAAATTTGCCGGTATAATAAGGAATGACGAAAATATCCCCGAATATGAATTTAAAAGAAAATCGTTCCTCGATTTGCCGGAAGATTCAGTAAGTTATCAGAATTTAAATTTAATATTAAATAAAATTGATGTAATCAAAGCGGAGCTTATATGAACGAAAAACTAAGCATAGATTCAGCTTCAAACAAAATGATTGATAAGGCAGAAAAGGAGAACATTGAGCTCGTATGGGACAGGCTTAAAAAAATGATGCCCCAGTGCGGGTTTGGCACGCTTGGAATATGCTGCAGTATATGCAATATGGGGCCTTGCAGCATTGACCCTTTCAGCGATGAAAAATCCAAAGGCGTATGCGGCGCGGATGCGGATTTAATCGTTGCAAGAAACCTTGCCAGGAAAGTGGCTGCGGGCTCAGCCGCGCATTCAGACCACGGCCGCGAAATAGCGCTTGCGCTTCTTGAAATGGCAGAAGATAAAACCATTGATTTTAAAATATCCGATGAGGAAAAAACAAGGAAACTGGCCAGTGAGTTTGGCATCAAAACAGAAAAAGTTGATTTAAAATCAATAACAAAAGCCCTTGCCGTAAAAATGCTTTCTGAATTCGGTAAGTATGAAGGAAACCTCACAATGGCAAACCGCGCGCCTGCGCATCAGAAAGAGGTATGGAAAAGGCTTGATATTATGCCAAGAAGCATAGACAGGGAGATAGTTGAAATTCTGCACCGTACGAACATGGGCGTGGATTCAAATTATAAATCGGTGCTGTTAAGCGCGATGCGCACAGCGCTTTCTGACGGCTGGGGCGGATCTATGATAGCCACTGAGCTGACAGATTCAATAGTCGGCTCGCCTGCGCCTGTAAGGGCAAAGGTAAATTTAGGCGTGCTTAAAAAAGAAATGGTAAATATCGTAGTTCACGGGCATGAACCCCTGCTTACAGAAGCAGTGTATCAGGAGATGAAAAACCCGGAACTTATTAGTGAAGCAAAAGCAGCAGGCGCACAGGGGATTAATGTGGCAGGGATATGTTGTACTGCCAACGAAGTGCTTATGAGGCACGGTATACCAGTAGCCGGAAATTTTTTGCAGCAGGAACTTGCTCTTTTAACCGGCGCTGTTGAGGTTATGATGGTTGATGTTCAGTGCGTTATGCCGTCGCTGTCAGATATAGCAGGGTGTTTCCATACGGAAATTATAACTACTTCGCATAAAGCAAAGTTTCCGGATATTGTAAAACACATCGAGTTTCAGCCGAGTAAAGCAAAGGCTGTAGCAAGGGAAATAATAAGAAGAGCAATAAACAATTTTAATAAGCGCGAAAAAAGCAGGGTTTTTATACCTGATGAGACAATGGACCTTGTTGCTGGATTTACCACGGAAAACGTAAAGTATTTGTTAGGCGGCACTTTCAGGGGCTCGTACAGGCCGCTGAACGAGGCGATCGTTTCCGGGCGCATAAAAGGAATTGCTGGCGTAGTGGGCTGCAATAATCCCAAAGTGGTGCATGATTTCGAACATGTCTCGCTGGTTAAAGAGCTTATTAAGAACGATATACTTGTTATCCAGACAGGCTGCTCCGCGATAGCCTGTGCAAAGGCTGGGCTTTTAAGGCCTGAGGCAAGCATTGAGTCAGCAGGGCCCGGACTTAGAGAGGTGTGCGAAGCTACGGGCTTGCCGCCGGTGCTCCATTTCGGTTCGTGTGTTGATAACAGCAGGATCCTTACCGCTGCTGTAGAGCTGATAAATGAAGGCAAGATCGGCAAGAGTTTTGACGAGCTGCCTGTAGCAGGCGCAGCGCCTGAATGCTGGATGAGCGAAAAAGCAGTTGCTATAGGCTGCTATTTTGTTGCATCAGGCGTATATACAGTTATGGGGATGCCTTTTCCGATACTGGGCAGCAAGAACGTAGAAAACTTTCTGTGTTCAGAGATTGAAAGCCTTACAGGCGGGAAATTCGCATTTGAGCCCGACCCGCTTAAAGCAGCAGCTATGATAATAGCGCACATTAATAACAAGCGCAAAAAATTAGGGTTGAAAAGTTAGCTTCGCTAACTTGATTTCAGTGATTTTATTAAAGGTGTATCACTGTAATCTCTGTAAAAATCACCGTAATCAAAAGTCGAACGTAGTGAGACTTTAAATGAAAAAAATATTTTGTGATATTAAAAAATGTATGCACTGCAGAAGGTGCGAATTGGCATGTTACATAAAAAATGCAGATGTGCGCGATATTTTTGAAGCTGTAAAGCTTGCCGAGCCGCCTGTCAAAAACATTGAGCTCATTCAGATGAGCGACAACTCAATGCCGTTTATATGCAGGCAATGCGATGAGCCGTTGTGTGTGGATGCATGCATATCCGGCGCGCTGTATATTGATAAAAAACTTAACTACGTATGCCTTGATAAAACCAAATGCGTAGGGTGCTGGTCGTGCATAATGAGGTGCCCTCACGGCTCGATAAGGGTATCCAAACATACCGCGCTTAAGTGCGATAACTGCGTATCAAAAGAAAAGCCTGAATGCGTCAATGCCTGCCCCACAGGAGCTTTGGCGCTGAATGAAAATGACTGAAAAAAACATACATGGTTAGGAGACTTTTCCCAACTATTGTGTCATTCCCGAATGTTGTTATCGGGAATCCATTCTTAATAATTTATAGATTCCTGCCTTCGCAGGAATGACATTTAAGGAGCATTTTCAAGTGAAACGTTTTATTATAATCGGAAACAGCGCCGCAGGAGTTGCCGCTGCAGAGGAAATAAGAAAAATAGACAATTCATCAGAGATAGTCATTGTTTCTGACGAAAAAGGTAATGCTTATTCAAAGTGCCTTTTAACATATTACATAATGGGAAAGATCAGCCGCTCACAACTGGAGTTTAAGGATACAGGGTTTTATGAAAAAAATAACATAAAATTAGTATCAGGCATAAAAGCAGTAAGCATAAACAGGAAAGACAAAAAAATAGTGCTTGAGAATAAAGAAGATATCTCTTATCACAAACTGCTTATTGCAACAGGCTCATCTGCAAAAGTTCAGAATATTTCGGGCCAGAAAGAAGGCGCAGCATATACTCTCAGGGTAATAGAGGACGCAGATAAAATCGCCGAAAAACTTAAAACCGTTGATTCAGCAGCTGTTTTAGGCGCAGGTTTAATAGGAATGAAGATAGCACACATGCTAAAGGAAAAAGGCAAAAAGGTTTTCATAATCGCAAGGTCAAACCAGATTTTGTCGCAGATGCTTGACGCTGAGTCCGCAGGCTTCCTGACAGGGCATATAGGAAAGGAAGCCACAGTATTAACCGGGCAGGATGTAAGCGAAATACTTTACAGCAATAGTAAAATGGCTGGTTTGCGTTTGTTGAATAATGAAAAAATAGATTGCGGGATGGTTATTACAGCAAAAGGTGTAACTCCTAATACTGAACTTGCCAGAGCAGCCGGGCTTGTGGTAGATAAAGGAATATCCGTAGATGAAACAATGAAAACCTCAGATAACGATATTTATGCTGCAGGGGATGTTGCTGAATCAACGGATTTACTGAGCGGAAAAAAAGAGATTAAGGCTTTATGGACTACCGCTGTTGAACAGGGAAAAATCGCAGCCAGGAACATGGCTCGACTCGATTCGGCGGAGCAGGCCGGCCAGGAAATAATATACGCAGGCGCTGTTTCAATGAATTCCATGGAATGCTTCAGCATACCCTGCATTTCCGCTGGCAGTATGCATGGAGAAACTACCGAGGTGTTTGATTACAGAAAGCCTGGCCAGGCTGTTTTAAGAAGAATTTTTGTTAAGGATAACAGGATATTCGGTTTTGTAACAATCGGAGACATAAGGTTTGCAGGGATATTGAACCGCTTGTTATGTGAAAAAAAGGATATTTCATCAATTAAAAATGTATTTAATTCAGCGAAACTGACCAGAGCAAACCTGCTGGAATGCATAGGCGAGCAAGGGATTATTTCATCAATGGAGAAACAATGATGTCATTGTGATATAATCTCATTGCTTATGATGAGAAGTAAGATATATTATGTCAAAAAAATGGGACGAATTAAGTATTATGTCCCCCGAATTCTTATGCATACGCTTTTACTCGTGATGGAGTTTCAATGCTGTCAAGCGTTCTTAAATCAGAAAAAGCTATTCAGATAAATATAGCTATCATGCGGGCATTAGGCGATTTATCCGAAAGTTTGGAAGATAGAATGATAACCAGAAAAGAGTTTGAAGAAGTCAAAAAGCAGGTTTTTATAGATAAAGACAGAATAACAGCAAACTATTGGTCAATTATGTATATCTTAAGAAATCTACCTAAACAATTGAAAGAAAACAACAAATAATAGTAGTTATAGTTTTATAATGCGGCTATTTATACAATATGACTAGAAATTGGGGAATAAACCGAATACCGTATTACCTAACTACGTCCCCAAAGACGTCCCGTCCCCAAAGACGTCCCCAAAGACGTCCCCAAAGACGTCCCACATTATTATACGTAGGGGACATACTACAAAGACAAATAGACCGTATAATACATTGGAGTGAAATTAAAAGAGGTTCGAAATGGAACAGAATAAAATTGTCGTTTTTGAAAGCAAGAAAATAAGGCGCGTATGGCATGACGATGAGTGGTATTTTTCGGTTGTGGATGTCGTTAGTGCGCTTACAGACAGTAATAAACCGCGTGTTTACTGGAATGCGATGAAAACAAGAGTAAAAGCTCAAGATGGAATTGAACTGTCTACAATTTGTAGACAGTTGAAACTTAAGGCTTCAGATGGCAAAATGCGTGAAACCGATTGTGCAAATACTAAAAACATGTTTCGTATAATTCAATCCATTCCTTCCCCAAAAGCAGAGCCTTTCAAACAGTGGTTGGCACAGGTTGGCTACGAAAGAGTACAGGAAATAGAAAACCCTGAATTAGCACAAGAACGGATGAAAGAATTATATGAGAAAAAGGGTTACCCTAAAGATTGGATTGATAAACGTCTAAGAGGAATTGCAATTCGACAAAACCTTACGGATGAATGGAAAGAACGGGGTATCATAAGCGAACATGATTATGCCATACTCACCGCAGAAATATCAAAAGCAGCTTTTGGTATTACTCCATCAGAATATAAAGAATTAAAAGGATTAAGCAGAAAAAATCAGAATTTACGTGACCATATGACAGATTTAGAACTGATTTTTACCATGCTTGGCGAAAGAGTAACAACAGAAATATCACATAAAGAAAAACCTGACACTTTTAATGATAATAAAAAGGTAGCTGTGCGCGGCGGAAGGGTTGCAGGCACTGCTCGCAAACAAACTGAAAAAGAACTTGGCAGAAGTATAGTCACCGGGCAAAACTATTTGCCTAAGCCTAAAAAGAATTAAAAATTTATCCCGCAGTCTTGAAAACCACGGGCAGGCCCCCGCCAAAAAGAACTGGCGGGCAGGCGTGGATGTTGAAAATCCACCGGTAGTTTGGTGGAAAGCGGGATTCCGCTCCACCGAAAGTGGTAGAGGTGTTGATACCACCTGCATGCACGTGGAGCTTCATAACATTAAGGGGTCGAATTCGACTCTTTTAAGTCAAAAACAGTCAAAATAGAGAGGAAAATAATATGTCAAAAATAGTAGCTACAGCGGTAATGAGCGGCGCGGCAAAAATATTGGCGGACGTTAAAGAAAAATATAAGGTTATTTTAAACGCAAAGGGGCCGGAATTTGAAACAGTGTTTCCCGGGACAGCTTACTACCTGCCCATGATTTTTGCGCTTACAGGCGTTAAGATTCAGAAACTAAAAGACATCGGGAATTTTCTCAGCTATGCGGAAAAGTTGATTCATAACCCGCCGCTTGAAAAAAACTGGCTGCCGTACCTGGGCGATGCGCTTGACAGCGGCCTTTCTACCCTGATGCTTGAAGAGATACTTATGATGTTGAAGTACATTGAAGGAACAGAACCAAAAGAAGGCTACCTCGGGTTTCTTTCAGATACACAGATGAGGACTCTTGGCATACAGCTTGTAGACGGCAGGATGCCCGGGTTTGCGGCGATACTTGGCGCGCCGAAGGATGCCAAGGCTGCGGTAAAGATTGTGCGCGAGCTGCAGGAAAAAAGTATCCTTATATTTTTAAGCGGCTCAAGCAATGGCTATACCATGAAAAAGCATCTTGAAGCTGAAGGTGTGGAAATGGGCTGGGATACGTATATCGTGCCGTTAGGTGAAGATACTGAAAGCACAATATATGCGCTTGACTGGGCTATCCGTTCAGCGCTTACTTTCGGAGGGCTTCACGGCGGTGCAGGCCAGAAATGCCTTGAATACTGCCGCGACAGGGTATTTGCGTTTGGGCTGGCGTTTGGCGAGCTAGATGATTTAAAATACGCTACAGGCGCAGGGGCTATTGCAATGGGTTTTCCCATTATCGCTGATACGGATATACCTGAAATACTGCCCACAGGCGTGTGCACTTATGAGGAGCTTGTAAAAGAAAAAGATTTAAACAAAATGGTTAGCCGCGCAATTGAAGTGCGCGGGGTGAAAATAACTGTTTCAAAGCCCCCCATCCCTGTGCTGTACGGGGCTGCCTTTGAAGGCGAACGTGTAAGGGCAGTGGACGTTGCGGTAGAGTTCGGCGGCAAATACACAAAAGCTTTTGAGTATGTTGAAGGAAAGGAGCTGTCTGAAATAACCGACGGAAAGATTGAAGTAATAGGCAAAGAAATTGACGAGGTTGAAGAAGGCGGGAAATTGTATTACGGTATGGTGGCATACGTGGCAGGCAGAAACATGCAAAAGGATTTTGAGCCTGTAATAGAGCGCCAGATGCACAGGCTTATTAACCAGGCAGCGGGCGTTATGCATATAGGCCAGCGAAATATCGTCTGGCTGAGGATAAGCAAGGAAGCCAGGAAAAACGGGTTTAAAATTTCCGACCTTGGCAGGATAGTGCATACTAAATTTAAAGACGAGTTCCCTTCAATAGTAGATAAAGTGGAAGTCCACATATATACCCAGAAAGAGGAAGCGGAAAAGTATTTAGGCAGGGCCATGGAGCTGTATACAGAGCGCGACAAACGGATGGGTGCTATGACGGATGAAAGCGTAGATACCTTTTATTCATGTACGTTGTGCCAGTCCTTTGCGCCTAACCATGTATGTATTATTACCCCTGAACGGCTGGGCTTATGCGGCGCCTATAACTGGCTGGATGGAAAAGCCGCACACCAGATAAAACCCACCGGCCCTAACCAGCCTGTTGTTAAGGGGCACGTGATAGATGCGGTAATAGGAGAATGGAAAGGTATCAATGATTTTGTCTATAAGTCATCAAATAAGACCTTAGAACGGTTCAGCGCATATTCTATAATAAAGTATCCGATGACGTCCTGCGGATGTTTTGAGTGCATTCTTGCCGTATTGCCGGGCACGGGCGGCGTGATGGTGGTTGACAGGACTTTTATGGAAATGACGCCTTGCGGCATGACGTTTTCTACTCTTGCAGGTGTAGTAGGCGGCGGCCAGCAGACACCGGGATTTCTTGGGGTGGGCTTGAATTACCTTGTAAGCAAGAAATTTATTTCTGCTGAAGGCGGGTTGAAGCGCCTTGTATGGATGCCGGCCCAGATTAAGGAAAGGTTCAGGGCTGAACTTCTTGAACGCGCCACAGAGCTTGGCGTCCCTGACTTGCTGGATAAAATAGCAGACGAAAAAGTAACTAATGATATAGGCAAACTGATAGAGTTTCTTTCAGAAAAAAAGCACCCTGCCCTTGAGATGGGCGAATTGGTATAGGAGCGGTTTATGCAATACGATGACGTAAAAGAGAAATGGAGCGGAGCTGTAAACGAGCTGGCGCTCTCTGATAAAATAAAAATCGGCGGAGAGACGGCATTTTCGTATCACAGGTTTGAAGGGAATTTCCCCAACGTTCCTTTAGTTGCAATGGAAATAAATGATGTATATCCAAAAGCCTGGCCGGTGTTTTTAAAGGATTCCATAGGCGAAGATGCACTGAAAAACCCGGTTACGTGGGCTCAAAAATGCGTGAACGAATTTGATGCTGACCTGATATTTTATGATATGCCCGGCACGCACCAGGATAAGGAAAATATCGGGCCGCAGCAGGCAGCAGAGGGCATGAACGCTGTTTTAAGCGCAGTTGAGTTGCCCGTTATAGTAAGGCCGGACGGCAATAACGATAAAAAGAATGAGGTTTTCTCCAAATGCTGCGAGCAGGCAAAAAGGCAGATAATAATTGGTTCAGCCAAGGAAGATAATTACAGGACAATAACGGCTTCGGCTATGGCAGGAAAACACTTTATAATTACAGAAGCGCCTATTGACGTAAATATATCCAAACAGACAAATATACTTGTAACACAGATGAACTTCCCGCTTGATAGGATAATTATGGACCCGCTGACAGGCGCTCTGGGGTACGGGCTTGAATATACGTATTCCGTAATGGAAAGAATAAGGCTTCAGACTTTTAATGACGATAAAATGATGTCCCCGCCTCTTATATGCTGTGTGGGCCAGGACGTCTGGAAGGCAAAGGAAATAAAGATCGAAGCCCAAAACCTGGGCAGCAACCTGGAAAGAGGCATTAACTGGGAAACCACAACTGCTATAAGCTTAATTTTATCCGGCGCTAATATAGTCGTTGTGCGCCACCCGGAATCGGTGAAATTGATCAAGAAGTTTATTAAGTCATTATATAATAGTTAAGGTCATGTATGTCCAAATTGGATAGCATAACCCGATGAAGACCGTAGTGGAGATTTAATTACAGCCCCCTCACCTCTTTCCTCTCCCTCGAGGGGAGAGGATTAAAGGTGAGGGTGAATTGATTATATGAGGAGAATGAAATGGCATTAACAGGGCTTCAGATATTTAAATTATTGCCGAACAAAAACTGCAACGAATGCGGCGTACCCACATGCCTGGCTTTTGCAATGAAACTTGCAGCAAAGGCCGCTGAACCAAAGTCATGTCCGTACATTTCAGAAGAAGCAATGGGAGTCTTAGGAGCTTCCCAGACGCCGCCTATTAAAAAGCTTAGTTTTAGATTATCCGGAAAATCAATAGATATCGGCGCTGAGACTGTAATGTACAGGCATGAAAAAAGGTTTATTAATAAGCCAGTAATCGCTTTGGAGATAAGTGACGGGTTATCAAACGATGAGTTTGACAAGAAACTCAAAGAAATAATGTCTTATACGTTTAACAGGGTTGGCGAAGACCTTTTTTGTGAAGGCATATCGCTTCTAAACACTTCAAATAATATTGAAAATTACATAAATAGATATAAAGCGCTGACAGGCTTAGACAGGGTGATTATATTATCAGGGATTAATCCTGCCATATTGGAGCAGGTATTAAATACAGGGGGCACTCACGCAAATTTAATACTTAACAGTTGCAGGCTTGCGGATTTTGACGGATATGTAAATATTGCTTCAGGGAAGGATATTAAAGTTGTTGTTGAGGCGGAAAACCCGGAAGAATTATTTGACCTTGTTCTAAAAGCGGAAGGCAGCAGCATAAAAAACATTATATTGAAACAGAATTCAAATTCTGTTGCGGATTTGCTTAAAAATAATGTTACTTTAAGGCGCCTGGCATTAAAAAGGAATTTTAAGCCCGCAGGATACCCCATTTTATCCGAAAGCAGCGACAGGCTGTTTGATTGTGTGACCGGTATCTGTAAATATTCATCAATTATAATATTAAAAGATTACAACGGCGCTTCGCTTTTTCCCCTTCTTACCTTGAGGCAGAATATTTATACCGATCCGCAGAAACCTCTGCAAATACAGCCGGGTATTTATAAAGTCGGTGAACCCGCGGCTGATTCGCCGTTAATGGTTACTACAAATTTCTCCTTAACCTATTTTATAGTTTCAGGTGAGGTCGGCAATTCGCCTTACAGCGCCTGGCTGCTAATCGCTGATTCAGAAGGGATGTCAGTGCTTACAGCCTGGTCTGCTAATAAATTCTCTCCGGAACTTATCGCCCGCTCGGTCAGGGACTCAAAGATAGAAAATGAAATCAAGCACAGAAAAATTATAATCCCGGGTTATGTGGCGATCCTGCAAGGCGACCTGGAAGAGAAGCTTGCAGGCTGGGAAGTTAAGGTAGGCCCGCAGGAAGCAGTAGACATTCCGCAGTACCTTAAAGAAACGTGGAAGCAGTAAATGAAAAAGCTTACGCTCATCTCAGGTAATTTTAACAAAACCATCCTTGTAAAAGAAAATTCCAATTTATTAAGCATAATACAACAAAGCGGGCTCTTTATTGATGCTCCGTGCGGCGGCAACGGAACGTGTAAAAAATGCACGGTTTTTATTGATGAAAAACCCCGCCTCACCGGCGGGCAGGCCTGCCTGGCATGTAGGGTAAGCGTTGAGAATGATATGATTGTAAGGGTGCCGGAATATGCTAACCTTGAATTGAAAAATGAAAAAACGCAAATCGCCAAATATTTTAAAGGGCATTGTATTGAACCTGCGGTTAAAACCGATGGGCCGAACAACCTGGGTGCTGCCATAGACCTTGGCACAACTACAATATGTATAGAGCTTTTAGAATTAAACAAGGGCAAAATAGTTGATTCTATTACTTTCTATAATCCGCAGATAATTTATGGGGCTGATATTATCCACCGCATTGTTTTTGCCCAAAAAGGCGATAATGCGCAATTGCTTCAAAAAAATGTAATTGATGAAATAAGAATGGCGATCAATGATTTATGCCTGAAAAACAATTTCAGGCTTGAAGATGTAAAAGCCGCAGTCATAGCCGGAAATACAACAATGATTCATCTGGCAATGGGGCTTCCGACAAAAGATATAAGGGAAAAGCTTTATTTGCCGGCACCGGATAAATATCCTGAGGTTAATATTTTAAAAGATGGTAAGATATTTATAATACCCTGGGTAGCTAATTATCTTGGAGGGGATATAGTCTCAGGTGTAATTGCGAGCGGGCTGCATAAAAAAACAGGGATTAACATCTTGCTTGACATAGGGACAAACGGCGAAATTATAATCGGAAACAATGAGTGGATGGCCGGGTGCGCCTGTTCAGCCGGCCCGGCATTTGAAGGCATGGGACTTAACTGCGGCATGAGGTACAAAGCCGGCGCAGTAACAAGTGCAACTTATAATAACGGCAAGTTTGAATACTCTGTAGCAGGGGAATCAAAGCCCGGCGGCATATGCGGGACAGGAGTTATCAGTTTATTAAAACATTTAAGAGAACAGAATTATATTGATAAACGGGGCAAGTTTACAGATAAAGTTACCGATAAAATCAACGGCAGAAAATCTTTTATACTGTTTAAGGCAGATGACTCGTTTAATAATGAGGTTATTTACATCGACGAAACGGATATTGACAATATTCTAAGAGCTAAAGCGGCGATATACTCAGGAATGAGCCTTATAATGAAAAAGCTGGATATTCCATTTTCAAATATCAATAATTTTTACATAGCCGGAGGCATCGGGAATGCATTAAATATAGAAGATGCGTTATACATAGGATTGTTCCCTCCCATGGACAGGAAGAAAATTAAATTTATCGGGAACTCGTCGCTTACAGGGGCGGTTAAATATTTGTTATCTCAAGAAGCAAGAAGCGAAACTTATGATATACAGAAAGCAATCACTTATCTAGATTTAAGCAGTGAGCCAAAATATATGGATGAATACCTGGCAGCCTTATTTATCCCACATACAGATCAACCTTAAGAAGTTCCCTTGAAATATAATTAAATATCGTATAAAATATAACCAATGAATATATTTGTTCTTGTAATCATACTTCTTGCTGCGGTAATAATTATATTAGCCTTAAGAAAATCAAAAACTTCTGACCAGTCATTTCTTTTACTGCAGCAGCAGCTTGAGAATTTGAGACTTCAAGTCTCGGAAAGCCTTAAAAACAACACGGATGTAGTAAACAAACAGCTTTTTGGAATAATGAGCCAGGTGAATAATCAGCTTGACAAAGTTACAAACCAGCTTTCTACATCCCAGAAAAACATGGGAGAAAGGCTCGATAACACGACAAACATCATATCAAAGGTAGAAAAAGAGTTAGGCTCTCTTTCCGTTGCTACAGAGAGGGTCTTTGAAGTAGGAAAGGATATATCAAGCCTTCAGGAGATACTCCAGTCACCAAAACTCAGGGGTAACCTCGGTGAGCTTTTTCTGGGTGACCTTCTTGGTCAGATGCTTCCGAAAGAAAATTTTACAACCCAGCATAAGTTTAAAAGTGGCGAGGCTGTGGACGCGGTAGTGCAGCTTAGCGGTGGGCTTGTACCTGTGGATTCGAAGTTCCCCCTTGAAAACTTTAAGAAGTACGTGGAGACACAGGGCGAAGAAGAGAAAAAAGCCGTAAGAAGAAAGTTCGTATCTGACGTTAAAAAGCATATTGATGCGATAGCTGCCAAATATATAGTGCCGGATGAAGGCACGTTCGATTTCGCTCTCATGTACATACCTGCGGAGAATGTTTACTACGAAACGATAATAAAAGATGAAGATAACTCAAGTATCTCGGAGTACGCGGTTTCAAGGCGGGTCATCCCTGTATCCCCGAACTCTTTTTACGCTTACCTGCAGGCTATAGTGCTTGGGCTTAAAGGAATGAAGGTTGAAAAGACCGCTGGCGAGATAATCCAGCACCTTGCCCGTTTAAAAGGCGATTTTGAACGTTTTAAATGTGAGTTCGATATTTTAGGCAAGCATATAACAAACATAAAAACAAAATTTGACGAAAGCTCAAAGCGTCTTGAAAAATTTGAAGATAAGCTTATTGGTTCTGAGCTCGGCGACCTGAAAGCACCTGGAAAAACAACCGAAACCTGCGAGCTTGAGAATAAAACATTAGTTTAATGCTGTAATATAAAAGCTCCCGCCATCGTCTATTGGTCCAGGACATCGCCCTCTCAAATCTAAAATCGCCCCAGCTGTAGTGGCTTTATCGTCGGAACGTTTCGGACTGTTTCGGGTCATTTCGGGCTGTTTTTGGCTATTACCCGTCAAACAGCTGTCAAACTTATTGAATCTGTTTTTTGAAAGCAATATTCTATATGCAACCATACTTGCATATAGAATATTGTGAAATGGAGTTGGAAGATATAATTGGATAGTGCGATGTTCGCCAGTTCTCTCCAATAGCCTCCCGGTTTGCAAATACCTTGCAAAATAGAAATACAATTGCTACAATGCATACATGATTAAAAGATTATTTTCCCAAAAACTAAATCATTACCTGAAGCTATTTCCTATTGTTTCTGTTATCGGGCCGAGGCAAGCCGGCAAAACGACTTTTATAAAAAAGGAGCTGTTTTCATGGAAATACTTTGATCTGGAAAAACCTTCCGATTTTCGAAGAATTGAATCCGATATGGAGTATTTTTTCAATGAGTATGGCAATCAGTGCATAATTGACGAAGCTCAAAACATGCCTGTATTATTTCCTTTTCTACGCAGTTTTGTAGACACAAACCGCAAAAAGAAGGGGCGTATAGTTCTTTTGGGTTCAATAAACCCACTGCTAATGAAAAACATATCCGAATCGCTTTCTGGAAGAATTGGATTTGTGGAGATACCTACTTTCTTATTTTCTGAAATAAGCAAAAAGCTGAAACTAAATTTAGAGAGTTTCTGGCTTAAAGGCGGATACCCCGAGCCCATTAAATGGAAAACAGAAGACCATATTATATGGCTGGAAAGTTATATCAAAACATTTACGGAAAGGGACGTATTCCGGTATAACCAGATAGACATAACGGCGCAAAAGCAAATTCAGCTTTTGACAATGATCGCCCATACTCACGGCAAGTTATGGAATGCATCCCAGATTTCGTCCGCTTTCGGCACGAGCTACCATACCATTAATAATTATATTGATATACTTAATAAATATTTTATTGTCCGCAGATTGATGCCATATTTTGCGAATGTCGGCAAAAGGCTCATGAAGCACCCCAAAATATATTTTCGGGATGCAGGCATACTGCATTATCTTCTTGGCATAGATTCATTGGAAATGCTACGGACTTCCCCTTACCGTGGTTTCAGTTTTGAGGGCCTTATAATAGAAAACATAATACAGAATCTCGATGCAGTGCCCAATGCCCGTAATGAATATTATTTTTACCGCACTGCCCAGGGAGACGAGATTGACCTTTTAGTAAAAACCGGCAGCAAGCTTACCGCCTTTGAGATTAAAACATCATCTTCCGTGGGTATCAGCGATTTGTCAGGGTTTCAACGCTGTATGCAGCACCTCAAGATTGAAAAGGGCATAGTAATTTACATGGGCAAAGAGGACTTCTCTTTAACATCAAACATAGAAGTCAAATCTGCGTGGAAATATTTGATAAATCCTGCATAATCAAATATGCAAACTCCCTCTACGAAGAGAAAAGTAAATTTAAGCAGACGATTGAAATATATGATACTTTATATATGTTATTTTATTGTGAGCCAAGACATTGAAAAACCCCAAAGAAACCACATGCCTTGATTGTTTATATTGTAAACAATATCAAAATAAAGTAAATATTTATTGTTATTTTCGTGGGATAGAAAAAGAACCCCTAAAAACATGTGGCGAGCTTAAAATATGGGACAAAGATGAACTTGGGATTTCAGATGCAGAGATTGATAAAATGATTGCAGATAGAAAAACACAAAAAAGATGTATACAAATGATTTGCTTGAAAATAGGGTTAGGATTGATACCTATAATCTGAGCAATATTTGCTATCGCAAATTATTTAAGACAGAAATGAACATCGCCTCTTTGCGGCGATTACTGGAATATGATATAATCTTTAAAAGCAGTCAATAAACCGTCAAACATTTAGAATTTACCAAAATATAATATAAAATAGTAGAGCATAAATCATATTGTAATATCAATAAGAATATATAAGCTGCCGCCATCGTCTAGTGGTCCAGGACATCGCCCTCTCAAGGCATATATTATATTAAAATCCTGTTTTGAACTTGTGAACGAAAATCTATAAATTGCCCTCCACCTCTCTCTTCCTTATGACGATAATTAATAAAATAACCTAAAATATTAATTGCTATCCAATGCTTCCTATTTCCTTTTGTTTCCTGATGCAACAGGACAACTTTTGGACAACATTTGATTTTTACTTTTGTGCCGCAATGTTTATGTGGCCAACAGAATCCCAAAGTACCAGCTATGCTCCCCTTTACGCAGATTACTCTTCTACCTATTGTATTCGGGCCCTTATGGACC
Source organism: Candidatus Liberimonas magnetica (assembly GCA_020523885.1). Classification (NCBI taxonomy): domain Bacteria; kingdom Pseudomonadati; phylum Elusimicrobiota; class Endomicrobiia; order Endomicrobiales; genus Candidatus Liberimonas; species Candidatus Liberimonas magnetica. The sequence goes on from JAJAPY010000005.1 coordinate 20,067, forward strand.
TCAGACCACCTAAAAACCCTGTTAAATGGTTATCTTTATGATATACTTCGAACCTCTTCACCCGCCTTGCGGCGGGATAGAACACTACTAATCATCGGAATAGTGTACTTGAGTGTGTTTTTAGTGAGTAATCTCAATGCGTTTTTAAAGGTGACCGTCTTCTATATAATAAAGACTTATAGGGCTTGGTCACCTTTGGCGGGCTATACATACTCAAATACCGTATTCTGATGATTCTATTGCCCGTTTTTGGGTGCGGCACCGCTTAAGCAACAGCGGCATCCGATACCGCACCGTTACCTAGTGATATCCCATGGTTCTCAGCTATAAGCCTGTTCTGTTCCATATAATCTATAACTAGCCGGTTTTTTAGTAGGTTTATCAAGATTTGTCGCTTTGTTACTCCAAGCTGATCCAATATCTCGGCTTTGCTGATAGACCCCTTTCCTGAGCCAACGAAAGCCCTCAAGATAGACAATAACGATGGAATCCGTTTGTCCAGGGTGTTAGCGTACTCAACCTTTATCCCGGGTAACACTGCCTTCATCAGCCTGACAACCTCTGCATCCCTTGAGAATACATATATGTTAAAACGTTCCTTTGTATGATTCCTTATCCCGATCCGGCAGACCTCTTGGTAGAAGTTCTGGATGAAGTCCATAATTCTTACTGACTCTACATCATTATCTTTAAACCGAACTGTCTTATCTTTAAGAGCTACAGCGAAATCATTAATATCAGGATTGATACCCATAGACAGTGCCGAATAGTACCCGCTTGGTTTCCTGAAGTTCCCGTAAAGTATTATTGACTTGCAATCACGCATCTCGTTTGATCCGCGTGTCTTTCCATAATGCTTGATAATGTATTTATCCTTCAGGCCCTTACTGTTTAAATATTCTCTAATTTTTTCTTCATTCTTTTTTATCTTCAAAGTAACAAGATAGGTTTTGTCTTCCCCGGCCTGGATCAGTTCTGCTATATTCGGAAGAGTCTCATAAAGGGTCTTTTCTTCTTCAAGTGCTGTCCTGCTTAGATTCCTACTGTCGCATACAACCGCCGTTACGTTCTCATAAGAAGGCCGCCAGGACATCTTTAGGTACTTACTCTTTATTAACCGGTATCTGGGATCTATTAACGCGGAACCGTCTAAAATAGTAGTCCTAAACGGCAAATCCTCAAGCTCTAAGTGCTTGCCTACGAATACTCTGTTGCCGTTACTGTCTATCATGCCGCCGTGAGATATCAGCGACTCTATTTTCTCAAGGATGCCATACATATCCGGGAGCTTCTTAATAAACCGTTTTTTAAAATGTTCCGTAACCTTATACCCACTGCATACGGGGGGAAGAAATCCTTTATTCTTATCTTCATATATTTTCTTGATAATATTTTTTAATTTATCTATTTTATTGAAACGCAGATTTTGCTTGATACATGCATCTCTGAAGGTAACAATTTCAGGAACGGTGAGCTCTTTTATCAGCATTAGGTGAGGAGCCTCGTCAATTATTAAATCCGCACGTGAATACTTCCTGCCTGCATCATCGTGAAAAGCACACAACCCTGATGATATTCCAAACCGTGCCAAGCGTTCAGTGGTTATACCTATAATCCTGTGACTTTGTGCCTGTCTATAGTTTTGTTTAACATGGCACATAGCCGCTTTACATGTATGGCAAAGTTCACAGCTATACTCCTTATATCCCTGCCGTTTTGAACAACCTTCACATTTATGTTCGTTTTGGCATTGTGAAAAGCATTTTGCGATACATCTGTCTTCATCATAACCCAGAACGGCGTAGGCATCTTCTCTGCCGATAAGTCTGTTTATCTCGTCAACATCACGCGTAACATCATCAGCATATTCGCCAACGAATATACATCCAAAATACTTGTCTCTCTTCGCTTTTTCAGCGATATATTTACGCTTTAAAAATGATTTATAGGTTCCTGGATCCATAGCAACAGTAACGATATCCTTATTAGGACGCACTAAAGTTTTAAGTATGTCCCCGCCGTTTTCTACTAGGCCTTCTGTCGTTGAGGCATCCAGACCAGGCTGTGCTTGAATTGTATGTCTTAAATCCATTACAAGGCTATCTACGATATCGCAATCTATGCCTATAGGTTCTTCAGGGATATATGTTTCATATCCAAGTAATGCCGGATCACCCTGCATCAATGCGGTAACTACTCCAGAAGGTACTATATCGCTGTAGTCATTGTTTTTGCCGCGATCTAAGGATCCGCCCATACGATAAATAAGTTCATCAATAGATATTGTTAAATTATCTTCAGTAAAACAATGAAACAACCCTTTCTTAAGATTAATACCAGCACTGGTAGTAGTGTCTTCTCCGCTTTTATGGCTTGGTAACGGACAGCACAGCCTATACCAGCCATCTTTACTGGGCTTACTAGAAAACTTTATCCCAAGAGATGCCAGATAAGCAGGATCTATCTTCAATCCCTGATTTGACAGGGTAGGATCAATCGGAATATCAGGTTCTTTATGTGGGTTTATCTTGCCGCCGATTACAGTATATTCCTTGAAATCTGAATACTCGTAATACGTTCGCTTGTTTTGATTCAGTATTCTTACTTCTTTCTCAGGGCACTCTTTTTTTCTACAGAAAGTCCCTGGTATACGTAAAATTTGGGCTATTTGACAAGCACTGGTGTCGCTATCCAGGGAAATACTAATACCCATTAAGGTATTCTCAAAATCTTCCTTAATATCTTTCACAGAGAGAAATTCATTAAAAACCCAGTACAGATGAAACCCATGTCCTGAGTCTATGATATACGTCGGTCTTAGTGGAAACTTCAATATCGCACGGAGAGCGTCTTTTCTTGTAGCATAGTTATTGGGTTTTGTATGTCCTTTCTTGCCGTAGTCAAGGTCACACCAAAGCGTTTTTAAATAATAAACAGATTCCTTCCCGCCAAAATCATTAAGATGTCTTGGGGCAACTCCGAAATAGAGATTGCTTTTATTATCTGTTCTCCTTAAGCTCTCTATCCTGAAGCTTTCGATATCCCTGAAGTATCGTTGCAGTATTGGACCATTCAAAAATATTTCCCTTAACTCAACGTACTCGCCGTTTAGCAACCCTGGAGCGTGAACATCTTCATAAAACTTATGCCGTAATTTTTCTTCTTCATTTATCAGCTTCATCTTTTTTTCCTCCTCATTTAAATTTAAATTCTGAATAACATGCTTTTTATACTCCTTATAGATTCAGCAAAACTGTGTGCCTTCACTTTCAAATCATTTGAATAGTACTTTTTTAGAGTAGCTTCGCATTCGAGCTTATCCCCAAATTCAAAACTTATCCTTCCGTTTGTCCTCTCAGTATTCACCAGCTTGTAGCCTAAAGCGTATAGCAAGCTTGACTCATATAAGTCATTAGTTCTATAGACATCCATCACAGGCCTCCTTGTTACTTAAGATATACCCTACAGAATCGATTCCTACGTTAAAAAGCAGGCCTATATAAGGCCAACCGGCGAGTTATCTGTTCTGGCTAGTGGTTTCCTATGGCAAAACAAAGAACAGTCATCACAAAGGCAGTTTTTGACCTCTTTTCTTTCAGAGCCTGAACAATTAAGGCACCGGGCACGTATTGCCTGAATTGGTGTAAGGTCGGTAGTCCCACTTTGGGGTCTCCTACCTGATCTATAGTGCCACAAAGGACAAGCAGTATCTAAACATTCCTTAACTCCTGCCGAGCTGCCTTTATGGCACCATAAACAATAAAGCCTGATCGCACGTAAAGGCGTCAACTTCCTTTCTTGGAGTTTGATGCTAAATGCTGGTACTACTGATAAGCTTAAAGCGGGTACTTCAGATGGGGTTACTGCTGGCTGGTAATAAATATCCATATCGATCCTCCGTTCATCTTTATTTTAATCTTTAGGAGCATTTTATTGCCCCATATTGAATTATATACAGAAATATTATATTTTTTAACGTTTTGAACTGGTTATTTTAAAAATAGTTTGAAATTTATTTTAGGGTCAAAAGTACATAATTGCCCTACATAATTATTTTATACAAATATCCTTGCAGAATATTCATTTATTTTTAGCTTTTATTTTGAGGCCTTATTTTAGGGCAAAACCACATACTTGCCCATATTAGATTATATACAAAGATTTCAGAAAAATAGTTCATCAGCAGGCTATTTTAGAAATAAAAAAAAGGCCTAACCATGCTTACGCACGATTAAGCCGATCAGAGGGGATTATTCGAATGAAGATAAAATGATGTGTAAATACTAAAATTGACAATCAGGGCCTACCGGCCCCTTAACGCTTCAACAAAGACAAAGTATACTAACACCTATTTAATAAATTTACTCAGATAACAGCAATGACAAAAACAACCACTTATCTATACTTATATAATCTTGACTGAACATATTCTTTCTAAATACATACACTAATTTATCCTTCATTCCAATAGTCAGGCCTTGTATTTTATGATCCTTAAACATAAAAATATAGTACAAGTTCATAACATCTTCATACGAGCTTTTATCAGGGTTTTCTACAATACTTTTTGCTACATTAATAGTAATTGAATTTATTTTATTTTGACCGTACTCAACATTAAATCGCTTCATTATTTTTGCGTACTCAACAATTTTATAAGAACTTACATTGTCATGTTCCTTATTATATTCCTCTAATAAATCATCAAATATTTTATACCCTTCAGGATTATCCTCACCATCCCTTTTTGTTAACATTAATAACTCACAATAACTTAAAGGTGATGCTGAATTATTTATATTTATGTACGGATTATAATCAATATCGATTCTTTTACTAATATATATTATATTTTCCTTTACTACTGGTACTACTGTTTTATCTTCCATCTTTAACAATGTTAATGCGGCTACATATTTCAAATCTTTTAACTTATCTATTGAATCAGAGGGGTAAGAGCGATAAAACAAATTACTTAATTCCTTCTTTTTTAGACGATTATCTACCATTTTAAATTGTTCATGGATCGATTCTGATTCTTGATATATTCTTTCAATAATTTTTTGACATTTCTGATCCTTTATATAACCTGCAAGATAAACATAGTAAGCACATTTAAAAGAAGCTTCGTTAATATGATTTATCAAACTTTCTTCAAAAGCGTAAAAGTTCCGATTGTTAGACATATCCGTAGTCAGCAATTCCTTTGTGTTTGCCTGGACTATTTGATAATAGTGTTGATAATCATGCAATATTGTTTCGGCTAAAATATCTCTTCCTTTTTTATCGTCACTTATTAGTAAATACTTTAGCATTTTCCAATTACCGTCTTTTTTATAATTGTTAAGAAACCAAGAAGTAATTTCGGGTATCTTAAATTTTGAGATTTCTTCCATCAGAAGAGTATCGTCTTCACGATAAGCATTTTTTACATAATTTATATAAATATCCTTTGCGACTATTCCTTTAGTGCGTATTAAATATAAAATATATTCTCTGCCTTTATCGTTTTTTAGAACACCCTCACATATTGTTTTAAGAACTTCTTTATCATCTTTTCCTTTACGCATGCTAAGTAATATTGTATATTCATTGACGGCTTCCTGATATTTTCCATTACTTACTAAGCTCAATATTCTTTCCTTCTGCTTATTCTGAGCACATCCTGTTAAAAGAAATATAATTGACAAGAAACATACGCATAATTGTTTGTTTTTTGACATAAATTCTCCTATTTTAGGAACATTTTATTCTATCTATATAAAATCCAGCGATTTTCAGTAGCAACCAGCTAAAAAGTCGCGGGAGATAAAAAAGACAATGAAACTTCTGATCAATAATAATTTATTTTAATTCTAATATTTTCAACATCTCTTCACCATATTCATTTTTAACAGCAGATTTTCCCCAGAATCTGCCAAGAGCATACCCTATTGGGACTGTAACTATTAAACCTAATCCTGCTGTAAATATGCCAGATAATACACCCAAAACAATTGCAATCCAAAAACATATTGAATAACTTTCTTTTGCCCTTTTTACCTGTTCAAATGAATAATTACTTTTACCAATTTCCCATGCTTTGTTTTCTTGGCTATTTTTATTATTAGCAATCACTAATGCTTCAAGATACTCTGTTTTTTCGCCATCAATTTTAATTGCTCTATTTATCATATCTATGGCTTTTGAAAAGAATCCGGTTGCAATTAAAGCTATTCCATAGTTATAGTAAACAACCGCCTCAATAACACTTTTTGAAAGTGCTTCTTCAAAAATCGGAATAGCTTCAACATACTCGTTTGCTTTTACATATATAATCCCTCTAGCCGCACTCACATATGGATTGTTGGGATTCATTTTTTCAGCAATATCTAATTCTTCATGTGCCTCATCAAACATCTGCTGTAAACAATACTGCAAAGCTGTTTCTATATGCTTACGACATTCTTCTTCAATATTATTGTTATCATAAGTGGAAGGATTCGGATTATATGCTTTACGCTTATCATCATCTATTAAAACATCATAGGCTTCTTGTATTTCTTTGTATTTTTCAGCAGCAAGATAAGCTAATTCATTATTAGGATGTCGATCAGGATGGTATTTTAAAGCAAGTAGTTGCCACGCTTTCTTTATTTCTTCAGGGGAAGCATTTCGTGGTATTCCCAGTATTGAATAATAATCTTTTGTTTCTGACATTAATCATCCTTTTGAACTATAGGGATATCTTAGTTCGTTTTAATTATTACACTACTAATCATTTTAACCATCATATTAATAATTATTTTAAATATCCTATTAATGACAATATACTTGTTAGATATTTTTGCAATGCTCGGACCATATACGTTATAATATTTTATCAACACTTTCCCTATTTGATTCTTAATGAGTATATTATTTCTGAATTCCCTTAATATTTCAATTTTATATAGTTCCTTACTGTCTGAGTATACAGTTGAAGCAATATAACAACCTGAGACATTTTCGGCCTTTTTTACACCAGACAAACCAATTTCACCTTGATCACATGACTTTATTTTATTATAGCATGATTCACAAAAATACCACCCTTCTGTTACTTCTCCTAAATTATACATTTGACTACTAAACTTTTTCATGTTTCCCCATGTTTCTGGATGCAGCTTATTAAGACGCAGTTTATCTACAAGCTTCCTCATCTCTGGGATAGTCACATGTTCATTATGCAATTTTACAGCTTCCTGTTGTTCAGTAAACCCTGCATCTGTGCGAATAGCAACATAATGCTTCTTTGGGGCATAAAACAACAAATCTCTTTCATGTTCATAACAAAAAGCTTTTTTGCACTCGGGACAGTAGCTATCGGCTGGTGAACTACACGTAGAACAATTTCCCATAATTAATTTACCTCCCATAAATATGACAACCAATATATTTTATTAATATTTATTGCCTTCTCGAATAATTCAATATCTTTTTCTAACATATTAGTCTCCTTTATTTTGACTTTTTATAATTAACGTGTATAAGCCTACAATAGCTAAAAAGGGAATTTGAATAAATAAAACACATATTAATAAAAATGATGCTGTAGTTTCTCCAAATACGATAAAGGATGTTATTAGTACAATTATATCTGCAATAACAAACCACTTAAGCAACAAGGTAAATAATCCATCAACTTCCATTATGTTTCTCCTTTATTATCATATAGACACCTCAATCCTTGTCTATATTCTGTTTTTTAAAATTATAAATCTTCCCTAGCGTCTATAACATTTCCAAATTTATAATAAAATGATATTTTTTGCGTATTTCCAAGCCACTGTGAAGGTGTAAAGGAGTAACTAATCTCATAATTATTCAGGCATATTCCCACACCGAAAGAAGTATTTAATTCATTGTCATAAAGCTTTTTATTAAAAAAGAAAGAAATTGGCCACTTACCTGCTTCGACAGTGATTTCAGGTGTCATCTTTTGTTCGTTGAATAAGTAAGAGGAGTTCGCATTCCCTGTCAAATATATTTCCCCAATCGGTTGCCAGTAATTTAAGCCCAAGTTGATGGCAGAAGGAAGATTCTCTGATTTATCAATGAATTTTGATGTCACACCTATATTCTGACACGCTATTGTTAAGCTCATGGATGAATCATTTTTAACAGTAAATCCTGCATCAAATGCAATAGCATAGGCGGATGCTGTTTCTGCAATATTTGAATTTATGTATTTAATGTTAAGACCGCAGGAAGAATATTCACTTAATGGTCTGGCAAGTGTAAAACCTATAAAACTGTCTTTTTGAGCGGACACATTCCTGCTTACTATTGTATTGTTTTCTATCCAGCTAAGCTCTGCGGTTCCATAATCAAAACTAAAATAACTTATAGCAAACGGCAAAGTTTTAGAACTGTTTGCATATATGAACCCACCGCTATTTTGTTCACTTCCTTCAGCTTTTGTCGCTGTGAAGTCTAAAGAATTGTTTTTTAGAAATGATAACTGAGCAGGATTGTAAAGTATCCCTGTGAGACTGCTTTGGAATATATGATTTGTGCAAATTGAACTTGGCCGTGCAGACTCAATATTTGATAATATTTGCCAACCGTCCGATGCATTGACAATACCAATAACCAGGAAAGTAAAAGATAAATAAAGGATGATTGAATGTTTTTTCATAAATTATCTTAAAACTACCATTTTTTTTCTTTGGTCAACACCTGGTCCTTGAACGCATACAATATATACCCCACTTGCAATATCCTTAGGTATCCATTCAAAATACCCATTATTTACATCACTTTTTGTTTCTTCAAAAAGTAAATTCCCTGAAACTGAAAATATTTTACATGTGAACTTACCTCTAAGATTACTGTTAAAATATATCTGAGCCTTATCTCCTTTGTCAGGATTTATTACCCCTTTGCTTCTTGCTGGCCCAACAACACTTACATTTCCAGATTGAGGTAATGTTAAAGCAGAAACAAAAGGTCCAGCTAGCAAACTACTGGCAGAACCTGTAGCAGAGGTACCGAAAACATCATAACATTCAATGAAATAATTATAGGTACATCCTTTTGACAAAGTTATGTATTCTTTATAAATAACACCTCTCTTGTAATCTGTTAAATCTGATTCTTCTTTTCTTAAAACAAAAGGGCTCCCTTGTATTTCTGAGCTATCTTGAAGTATATGAAGTTTCGGATAATTTACCAAAGGCTCATCTGCTACCGCGTTTCTGTATTTTATACGAAAAACAAAATTTGTTGTTTCAAAACCATCTTTGGGGTATACAGCACTTTTTTTGTAGTTTAAGTCATCTGCCCAGAGTAAAGTTGATTTTCCTATTTGTCTAACAAAACATTGAGATGATAGATTGCCGGCATAATATGAGTATGTACAAGACGAGGGAAGAAAGGAATAATTAATTGATGTAGGAGTTATGACATATGATTTATCAAGCATAACATCTTCAAATAAGTAGCTACCTCCACTATCCGTTGTTGTTGTTTTAAATTTATACCCAGATAAATTTACACTGATCCCGGGCACACCGTTTCCTTTTTTATCTAATACAAATCCCTGTATATCAGCAGAATTTGAGTAAGAAGGCCCTGTACCTGAAACGGAAGTCACAGAATCCCCATAATAATCATAAGCTTGTATTTTATAGGAAATAGACCTGTAGTCTCCGATATGTGAAATAGTTGTTGTCGCACAATAAATAGCCCCTGTAGCATAGCTACCTGATGAATACATCATTTCTATTGGTGTATTACCTAAGACAGTTAATTTGGGATACCCGGCTGCCGCCGGTTTGTTAAGGGGATCTATATATTTAACTTTAAAAGTAAATATTGTTTTGTTATTTCCTTTATTAGGATAAACATAATCCGAAACATAGTTATTTACACCAGCAAAAGTTAATGTTGGCAAACTTCTGTTAACCATTAGAGATCTAATGGCTCTGTACGCATTAATTCTGCCGTTAGATACAACTTTGTTTGTAAGCGATGCTTTTTGATCACATTTGGCAATAATAATACTTTTTATTACAGAAGGTGCTAATGACGGGTTTGTTGATAACATGAAAGCAGCAAGACCGGCAACATAAGGTGCTGCCATTGATGTACCATTTAAATAATCATAAGAATGGCTTCCCAGTGATATTGGTTCTTTTGTTATACTAAAATCGTCAATATACACGCCGTCTTCATTTGTTCCGGCGTCAGAAGTTAGAGCAAAACCAAAATAATAGCCAGAAATGAAATTTGTAATATTTATTGACCTATTAATAAACGCCCCATTGCTGGTGCCTGTCATGGATGAAGAAATAAGCCTATACCAGATTTTTTTGTTTTGAGATAGAACTAGATATGAGTAATCATAAGTTTTCTCCAAAGAATATTTAATTTTATAATTTGCTTTATACCTATTGTAGTTCTGGTATGTGAATGTTGAGTTGTAATAGATGTAGGATGATGAATTCTCGTAATAATTTCTGCCAGGGCTATCTTCAAGACAGTTTGGCGATGATGTGTATGAAGAACTTGATGCTTTCCAGTCAGAAGAGGTATTGCTTATCCAACCTGTAGGTCTTTGACCTACAGTAGTAGAATCAAAGTTTTGACTGTAAACAGCAAAAGGCGAGCCATAACTAAATGCAGGTATAGTGCTATAAATATTTACACCCGGAGCTGCTACATCAACTGAATTTATTCCATAATTTGAAAAACTTGCAAGATTGTCGTTCTGGTCTGCTGCTGCGACTGATATGATATTTGGTAAGTTATAACTACTTGGATATGTAGGAGTATCATCATTACTATCTCCAAGTATATCCGAACCACCATTACCCGCTGCTGCAATAAATAGAACATTGTTATTATTAGCATATAAAATGGCATTGTATACAAGCGTATCGTATTCACTGCCGCCGAAACTTGCATTGATGACTTTTGCTCCGTTTGCAACAGCATATCTAACACCTTTATAAATATCTAATGACCTAAATTCTCCTAACACATTCCCAGCTCGTACCGGCATAATCTTTATTTTTGATGAAAACCCAGTTACACCAATTCCATTATTATTAATAGCTCCTATAATACCTGCAACATGAGAGCCGTGTTCATTATAATCTCTAGTTTCATTGTTATTTTCAACAAAATTCCATCCATTTATATCATCAATATACCCATTATCATCATTATCAGTGCCGTCACCTGCTATTTCTTTTGAGTTTGTCCATATACCATCTTCCAGATCAGGGTGATTAATGTCAACACCTGTGTCAAGAACAGCAACAATAATAGTATTAGTACCTGTAGCCGCATCCCAAGCTTCAGGCATATCAATATCTGCACCAGGCGTTCCAGTAATATTGTTTACAGTTTGTCCGGTATTCTTAAGACCCCAAAGTTTTGGGAAATCCGTATCATTTGGCATTGAACATAAATGGTAAATATAATTTGGCTGTACGTAATCAACGGATGGGTCGTCTTGTAGTTCAGAAACCGCAGTTTCAACAGATTTGTCAGCTTTTAACTTCATCAGGCAGGCTTCTTGTTTTTTATTATTGGTTACTATGAAAGATTCAGTCACGACTGCATTTTTACTTAGTGCAAGAGGGACTTTTTGATTTGAGACAACACCGGATTTAAAAACAACTATTACTTCCCCCCGCACATATTTTAGATCTTCTGAAGATTGAGGAGACTGATTTGAATTATTTAAAGAATCTAGTGGTTTTGCGTAAACGGAAAGTGAGCTGGTTAAGAATGAAATACCTACAAATAAGAAGATGCATGTTTTTTTCATAAATCATTGTTCAATTTTATATTTATAATTTGGCTGAACATACTCAACATCCTTGTTTAGTTTTAATTTATTTATTGTGTCAAATAAATCATGGCGTTTTGTTTTATCAATAATCTTTAAATGGTACAAGTTGTTTTCAGTAGTTACGCGTTCGATTATTTGCAGGGAGTATTTTTTTATTATTTTATTTATGGTTTTACTTGTTGCTGTAGACTTAAATTTCACAATAAACTCATTATTAACATAATTTTGAGTTTCGGCGGTTAATATTATTGGGTAAGTTACAAGTATAAACAAAAAGAGTTTGGTGACTTTCATTTTTATGTAATGTAATCTTCATGTTATCTGGTCTTTCTAAATGCTTTCTCAACAGCTTCTTCAATTTCAGCTTCAGTTGTAGCTGAGCTAAGATCAACATTGCTGGCTCTGACTGCTTTGAGTATATAGTTAATAACCTGTCCATGCGTTATGTTTACACCCTTCTTTTTGAACTGCTTAATGTACTTTTCAATAAATTTAAACTCTTTTTCCTTGAGTTGTATATTATATTTATTCTTAGTGGCCATGATTCCTCCGTGTTTGTGTTATGCTGTTATGTGCTTATCAAAGGCATCTAAAAACCCCGTGGCAGTTGCCACAGGGTGATAGTTATTTATATTTCTTTATAGCAGTTATTATGCGTTTCTCAAGTTCCTTTTCATCTTTAATTTCATTAAGGTCGAGCTTGAGCTTCATCGCTGCCCGGACTATACATCTGATTATATAAGTACGAGGAAGTTTATATCCGCCGCGGCTTTTCATCTCGGAACTTATATGATAAAGCCATTCGTCGACTTCCTTGCTTAGAGTCAAAGGAATCCGGTGCAACCCTTTTTCTACGTTGGTTCTAAATTTTTCTGCCATAGCACAATAATTATAGATAATTTGATAACTATAATCAAATTAAACTCTATTCTGTTCATAAGTGCTTTTCACCTCCTCTTATCACTGAAATAATTGCAGTGATCTTATTAACTCTTAACTCCAACAAACACTCCCTCCAGGGATACCTTCCGGCTAATCAATGCCTTTGCCAGGTCACTGACAGAATAAGCATCGTTCTCATATCCAGTATCAAACATCACGTTACCGCGTAAATGCTTGATAAAGTACATGGTAAGTATCAGGTTCTTAATCGGATTGTCTTTGAGGACTACAAATTCCTGGCCATCCTCATCGTTTGAAGAATTAACCTTTACATATTTCCTGCCCGCAAAATATTTATCCAGCTTAGGCAATAGTTTGTTATATTCCTGCGTTGCATTGTCTGTATACCGGTCAATAATTTCGACCTTGTTCCCTGAGATTTTCTCGTCGAACTGCTTTAGTATCTCCCGCAACTTTTTGGCCGGGGCAGTTTCGTTGAGAAAATTCTCAATCATATAGTATTTAACCGCTTCCTTTTTAACTCCCGCATAGGATTCCAAAGCATTGTCTTCCTGTTCATAATTTATATTCGCAAAATAAACGCGAAGAACATTTTGGTTTTGTAATTCCTCTATAGTGCTTAAAGGTACCAAAGGGCAATACTTGGTGTCCGTTCCATATTTCTCTGCGAATTCTATTGCCAATACCCTATGCCTTTCTGAGTGAACACTTAATTCCGGATAGCAAGTCACAGTATCTCCTGATAACAGGGCATTATAGACTATGCATTCACCTTTTACAGGATATCTAAACTGAAACTCTGATATACTAGGTTTCAGTGATAAATAACCTTCCTGTGTGCAAATACCTTTAAGATAGTCACTATACCTGAAATTATGTACTTCAAGCCCATGTGAAATAAGCACCTTTTCAAAGGCTAGAAAGTCCTCAACTTTCAGGATTTTCTCAAGCGGAATATCACTCAGGTCCTCATAGCTTGTAATTTTCACATTCTCATCTTTGCTTTTAACAAAGGAACGCAACTCATTGAATTCCCTGTAACAACTTAAAAGAATATCCTTGGCTGCTTCCCTACCCCACTTCTTTTTGAGTTGTACTTTAGCAATTTCAAGCAGCTCCTGGAATTTAATGTCCGCGTCAACAAAATAGATATTATCCCGGATATCTTCAAGCAGAAGTTTTAGTTTATCCTTTTCGGAATAATCATATGCAGAATGACTAAACTCGTTAGAATAATCCATCTGTTTTAATTCCGGCGGCAGATATTTATCCTCATTCGTTATTTCCTGCAACCTGCTCCTGATTTTAGAACCGTCACTACAATCTTCCAGATTGAATCCCGGATGAATTCCTTCTCGCAGGACCTTTGAAAGTGGTACAGGCTCGCTTTTAAAACTCAACCTCTTGAAACTGCTGATTTCATTATCCGGCTTTAATGACAATTTATACACGCCAAGCATAACACCCTCCTTAGTCTATTAGTTTATTAAACGTTTCTATCTCTGACTGTATTCTTGCTTTTGTGGCCGTTATGTCTTCGGGTTTAAGCGTTTCTTTCTCAACTAAATCCCGGATGCAGGCATAGGCAACTATTTTACCCAGGTCTGTCTCCTGGCTAAACAGTTTCTCTATCTCTTCAACAAAATCTATCTGCTGATTCTTGAGCTTTGGAATACTCCCAGAAGTTAGGTTGCTGAAGTTAATCCGTTCGCTTAAGGATTCAATCATTTCCTTTGGCACAGTACCGGGCCTATTAGCTTCAACCTGCAAGGCAGAATAGGCAAGTAACGTAATATCTCCTTCAGAATTTACCATGTCATTCCATGCCTTGGTTTTTGCTAATTCTGAGAGATCGTACTTGATAAGCAACTCAGCCTTACGCATTACGTCCGTTGTAGTGAACAACTCATAGATCATATTGACCCTAGATATTTCAGAATCCTCCTTGAAATAGTCGCTTAACAGGTCAAAACAGACCTCAAACTTGTGCAGGATTTCTTCACGTTTGATTGAAGCATCGTTTAATCCTACAGGAATAGAGCTCTCTATCACATACTTTGCTCCATCAAGCAGGGCAGGCGATGCAGAACCGCAGATTCCTGCTTTTGCAAGTTCAACCGCACGATTTGCGAGTATATTTCTATAGATAAATCCTAGCCGCCTGCCATCAAGTGAGAGCGTCCCATTTGTCTCCTTAAGCACAAGCTCTGAAAACTTTGCCAGGAATACTGGTAATGTACTCATGTGTTCCCGCAGTTTCACGAAATGCTTGCCGGATTTCTTTAGAATCTTGCTTAATTCTTCACCGGTCAGCCTTGTATCGTTTTCAGTGACTGTTTTACAGTTCTTGCCTGAAGTCCATTCACTGATTGCAAGTGCATCATCTCCATTGACATGGGTTAATACCTTTATTCTGTCTTCTTCGCTCATCTTAAGAACTTCCGGCGGATATACAAACAATGCAAACCTGCCAATCAGGGCTTCATCTAACTGCTGGGCACCGGCATAGCTTGAAAAATTCATCGCGGAAAATACCCATTTTACTTTTGTGCTGATTCCCATGATTTTCCTGGACCGGATTATCTCAAGCCACTTGGACTGCATCTCAGGCAACGCCCTGTTTAACTCATCTATTAGTATAAACTCTTTATCCCAGATCGTGACTGTGCTCGGGATGTATTCAACCTGGCCTTTCTTAAGCAACTGGATATTTGGATACCCAAGAACGTCTTCAAACAAAGCCTTGCTTGCATCATAAGCAATAAACTTCTTTGCCAGCGATTCAGCAAGTTTGTAGATCACCTGTGTCTTAGCGGTCCCGTGGCTTCCTATGAGTAGAAGCGGATCCCCGGTAAGCAAACTTGATAGCAACAAATTCTCATCTTTTTCCTGCCAACCATAAATACCTAACTTTTCTAATAACATGACTACCTCCGTAGACAAAAAAATAGAGAGGTTTATTTTCCTCTCTTTTGCATCTTAAAACTTAACTGAAATTGAATCTTAGGCTACCACCTCCTTTATGTCATCAAGTTGTACAACATCCCCGAATGGTTGAAATTCAAGGCAGTTGTCTTTACCGTCAAATAGTATTGTCAGTATTTGCGGTTTAAAATTCTTTAGCTTTTCAAGAAGTTCATCTTCCAGGCTCGCGAAACCATCAGTAATCACTATAACGTGCTCATGCCTGTGTTCCAGTATGGAATTCGCAATACAATCAAAATCAGTCCCGCCTGTAGTTTCCACCTCGCCTTTCACCAAGTCAGTAAAAGGGATTTCCTTCACAGCATTTGAAAATGCGTAGATCTTGCCTATTTTATCCTTGATAGTCATAAGTATTCCCACAATGTCAGGTAATGCATTTTCAACACTGCCTGACACATCAAGATAAACTATTATCCCTTTATTCGGCCTTAAACTGCTTTTAGGGATGTAATATCTTACCGGATAAATCCCGCAGGATAGAAGCACAGCTGCACGCCTTAATCTGCATCCTGATAACAAGACAGGGGAGACTCTTTCAGCGTCGTTGCCTACAAAACTTTTAAACCTGGCTTTGACGCTGTTTGAGGCATACTTTTCAAGCATCTGCTTCCTCAATGTAAACTTACTTTTAAGAATCTCAATGAACAAATCTACCATGTTATCGTAGCATCCCGCATTCTTAAATTTTTCAAGAAGTTTTTCTTTGAGTTCGCTGGCTATCCTTTCAGCCACATCTGCCGGTATTCCATCACCGCCTGTATGAGATCCAATGAGTGTTACATTAGACGGTACGGTATCAGCAAGTATCCTGAGTGTCTGGATCACCTCGCCTGTAGTAAGTTTTGGCGATCTATAATATAGATTGGAATATAGGTTTTCAAATCTTGTTTCAGAAAGACTACTTTTTGGCCGCAATAGACCCGTCAAGCCTGTAGCAGGATAGAGTTTAGTAAAGAATTTACCACCGTCAGATTGCTCAGAGTACAATTTGCTTATCACAGCGTTGATTATACTGTCCGCGGCAAAGTTGTCAATCTTTCCTGAGCGGTAGATAAAGTGATTAAACATAGGATGGAGCAGCTCATGGAATACAACACAGAATAAATCTTGCTGAGTGTTTACATACTTATCAAGAAACTCAGGATTGTATTCCAATACACCATCCTTGTTAATGCACACCGTAGGCAAATCTCTATTTTCAACTGTCCTGCTAATAAACCTTGCTACAAATGATTCCCAACCGAGGGCTTTTCTCAATACGTCTCTTACTGTTTCAAGTGTTATCTGCATAGTGGCCTCCTAAAATAGATAGGGGAACAACTCTGATTAGAACAGAATTGCTCCCCTTGTTAAAGTTTCCTTCTTACGTTCTTCTACAACTTCAGGGCCTATAGTACCGTTTCTAACGGACCTCCGTGAAATAGTCTTTTATCCCGTGTGATGTGCACCACGCAGAGAGTTCTGCCGGTTCTATTTTTTTTGCTGTGAAATAGTAGCCCAATCTATTTATAAAGTGGCAACCCTGGATGACCAGACTTTTGCTTTCCGCATCAATATAGGTACAGGCCTTCCATTCAGGATTCTCTCGATGAAAACTTTCGGCTTCTTTGTAATCATCAAAGAACCTGTACTTTATCCTGTTATCCTTACAATATGCTTCAAAGTCCCAAGGACTGACTTCAAAGTATTTCTTCTTATCAACTTTATCTATCTTCATCTTAAACCTCCCTTAGTAACCGAGTTCATCGGCATATTGCTGGTCAATTTTTGCATAGCATTCTCCGCACTTAGGATCTTCAGCGTCTCCACCCTGGGATTTCACATACTGCTTTGTTTTAATATCCCAGGTCCATGTAATGTCGTCATACATTGTCTGGATAACGCTGTTCATCGGCTTATTACATGCCGGACAGATATACCTGCCCTGTTTATCTTTTTGCATGACAGCCTCCTATAACCCGAACGCACGGGCAACAATTTGTCCGACCTGATCTTTACGCTCATAACTCATCTTATCTGCATCATGGGTAAGCAAGTGCGTAAATTCTGAATACAAATCCCAGTTTGTTCGTACATTCGCGTTCCCTATAACTCTCTCTGAAACCCTGTCAGTAAGTCTCAGAGGTACGTGCTTTTCTAAAACGAGGTTTTCCAGGAATTCCTTAGGGCTGTCCATTGGTGTTTCGCTTAATTCTACATACCGTGGATATGTCTTTTCCTTAAAATAATCCATGGCCGTAGATGCATTCTTGAATATCCCATCTAACTCTAGGCCAGCGGTATGGCGATGAATTATCTCGAAAATATCGTGACCTATCCGGAGCCCATTTGAACATATAAACTGGTATGCTCCGAGTATAAACCCAAATTTAAGTAAGCCATCATAACTATTACTTAATGTGAGTGTTGGGGCCACGCTATCTATCTCGCCGTTTCGTGCTGTAACTTTGAAGGCCATATCCAAAAACGCGTACTTGGCATATAGCCTGGCACCGTTCTTTGTAACCTCCATTGACACCCGTTTATACGTTCCTATCTGTGCCAGAACCTTTTCAGCACTTTCTACAGCGTTCTTGTGCTCGATAAGCCGGTAGTTCTCACCGACAACACCTAATAACGAAAGGTCATCAGCTCGCCTGATCGCATGTTTACCGACGTACATACCATCAGCTGTAAATACCTGTTCTCTTTTTACTGCAAAATCAATTGTATTGTTCATTGTTTTATTCCTCCTATAAGATATCCTTCATTCTGCGACCTGCATGTACTGCTCTCGAGAATATTCAGGAACTTCTTTCTCAATAAGCGATTCAGCTAACACTAAAACGTCATCGAGATAACGTTCATAAAGTTCACCTTCTTCAACTGACTCATAGCGATATGTTTCTTGTAAATCTCCAACGGAGTTCGCTACAAATAGTTTTAATTCAGCAGACAGTATGATTTTCTCTTGGATGTTTAAGCGGTTAGCTTTTGTGGTGAGTGATTTTATTGAGAGACCGTCTTGAAGTAAGTCATAAATCCTTTCTACTTTCTTCGAGCCAATTGGAGTATCAGGTTCCTCTGGGATTTTCAATACTTCAAAATACTTGGCGTAAACATATTTTTCTATAGCGTCTAAATTTTCGCGGATCATAGACATAAACCCTCCCATTGTTAAAATTGGCACTACTTGTACTTCTTATTTAACCACATAACCCCATTTATCTGCTAAACTTTTAGCAACACTTATATCATTCTCTTTTTCGCTATTTCGCAGCCTTTCGTATAGCAGTTTCTTGTATTTATCAATTGCTATACACATCTCCCGGTTAAGGTCCTCGAAGTCGCCATTCAGCCACCAATTACCGCCATATTCAACGCTCTTAGAGCCAAGTTCACAGTCAAACTGCCGGATGAACTCTACTGTCTTGGCAGGATCGTCAAAATACGTACTGTAGAAGCCATTGCGGTCATAATGAGCAATGAACGAGCAATGCAAATGTAAATGCTGATATAACCTCTTTGTAAATTTACTGAAAAGATCCGGCTTCTCTTTGCATTTATTGGAAGCCAATGCTCCAATAAATCTTATCCAGTCTTTTAACACCAGCTGTTTTTCATGTGCCGTCATAAACTCTACATCTTTGAAATTGTTCATTTGTTTTAGTCCTCCCATAAATAAAATAGAGCAGCCCCTGGATTGAACAGGAACTGCCCTTACAAGTGCTAACCCTGAGACTTAATAGTCTTCGGGCTTCATAAAAGTAATCGCCTGAGTATCTGCAATTACCCAGATTTTGTCCTTCTCCAGCACACGGAGCTTCATGTCCGGTGTATCTTCAGGATCAGACTTCTTCAAGGCCTCTAATCCCTTGTTTACAAGCTTTACCCGTGTTTCTTGATCTTCATAACCGTCATACAAAAGGTTTGAAGTAAAAATAACCGGATAACGCCCGCAAAAACCGACCTTTGCAAGAACTCCATCTTCTATCGCTTCTTCAAGCGTGTAAGTGGAAATTACTTCTGCCTCTTCAAACAATCCTTTTTCATTTGTCATGGCTATCCTCCTCGATAAGTTCAGTTGCAAACTCCATATCCAATGGAATGTCGCATTCGCCGCACTTTGGATCATCAGCATCCTCATGCGTTGACTGAACATATCTCTTTACCTTAGAATCCCAATCCCAGCGTATTGAGTCATACGTTGACCAGGTTATGGAATTCATTGGCTTACTGCATACCGGACATACATACTTTCCGTCTTTATCTTTTTGCATTGTACCCTCCTTAAAATAATAAACCAGAGACAGCAAGTATCTGCCATCCCTGGTCTTTATGAACATGTGAACTTTGTGTACTTTGTACAACTACCATTTCCTACAGTGATCCTTGAAATCACAATACGAACAGACCATACTGCCTTCCGCTGGATAAAACAACCCGGATTTCATAGCTTCGGAAACGGATCCGATTAACTTCAGGAACCTGTTCAGCTGTTGTTCACTCCTTGGCCCACAACTCACAGAATTGACCTTAGGAACTTTGGTCTTGACCATACAGTCAAATACCAAACCTGTAGGCTCCTTGCCTTTTAAGAATTTAAATGCCAAATTGTAGCCCGTTAGCTGAATGTCCTCCTCAGCAGCGTTGACTGCATAACTCCTTTTCACGCATTTATGATCTCTGATAAAACCTTGTTCATCGATAATATCTATGTATCCCTGGAATGCATAAGGCACGTTTTCAAACTCTAGGATGAAGTGACTTTCGACTTCTACAGGGAATATTGTCGGAGCAATCTCTTCATAGTAGGCCTTCAAACAAGCAATCCCACAATCCTTCAGCTTTCCGGGATCCTCAGCCTCATCAAAGATGACTTCCTCAGCCTTTGTAAGCTCATCAAACGAGGTTGAATGGATTTCATAAAGCAGATCTAAGGGAAGATCTTTCCTCGACTTCACTTTTTCCTTATAGTTGACCTCCAGTGCTTTGTGAACGCTTTTTCCTAACAATAATGCCCCATTAGAAGGTGTTTTAATTCCCTCTACATACTTGAAGTAGTACTGCAAAGGACACCTGAGGAACATCTTTATACGGCTGATAGACAGCATTTCCTTCTCTATTACATTGACCATGATAAACTCCTATAAAAAAAAGATAAGCGGCAGCTTTGAGCTGGTTACAGCACTGAATTTTCATTCTGCCGCCGCTTTTACAGATTAGTGCGTTAGTTTTGGCTGGGGAATAGTAAACTTCCTGCCGACCACAGGACTTTCTGCAAGAAGCCGTTTGCTCTCAGACTTTATTGCTTCGTCTTTACTCTTGTCCGCGAGCCAAGCTACATACCCACGATCTGTCTTCACTACCTCCAGGACAGTTTTTCCTTTGTACTTTCCAAAACCAATTAATACAGCTTTTGTATCCTTGTCTTTCCCATTGCCTCCGTCAGGTTTACGGTAAATATCGCTAGGACCATTCCCGTTTTTGCTGATTTGTATGTACAGGCTAATGGCCAGCTTCACGATGTCTTCTGATGAGAAGACTACGCCCCGCTCCTTCTGCACTTCTTGGAATACGTCTATTGCAGTCAAAACCACTTCTTTGAGTTCCTTCTTTGAAATGTTCATTGTGATCTCCTTGCCCATTTGGGCATAAAAAAACAACCCTATATTTTATAAGGTTGCGTGTTAATACTTTCTTCTTAACTTCTGTTACTTTTGTAGCATGCTTTTGTTGCTCTGCCGGACAGCACGCCTGGCCATCAGAAGCCCAAGCTTCTTAAGCAGCGTACCCCAGACTTTGACTGTAGCCAGCCCAACTACAATAAAATCCGTCGCCACTAACCCTACTGTCACCACTTTCCGAAATACCGTGTACGGTATCTTCATTTGTCATCACCTCCCATTTGTTCGCGGATAAACAACTAATACAGCCAGTGCTCAAATGGATTGGCTTCTTCAATGTACAAACCGCATGGAATTCCGAATCTGTGCTTAACCTTTAATCCAGATATCCCATGTTTGTTCTTGTACATTGCCAAATAGGCTCCAAATCCAATTGACCCGGCCAAATTACTTATACCAGCCAGAAAGCCAATACCTGTGAACGCTAAGATAACGGCACTGAGCAGATAGTTCAAAATCATTCCGCCAAGTATTGAAGCACAGAATAACTTCTGTACTACATGGGGAAAGGCCTTAAACATGGAAATTTGCACGACCGCCATAATCGCGGACAGAAATACAATAAATGTAATACTAAACATGTTTCTTCACCTCGCTTTTTTACGTACAGGATTGTTTCTCGACTTTAGGCATGTGTTTGGGTAGGATTTACTGCGGAAACTACTCTTGTGTGACTGCTTCTTTCTGTGTTGCATAATCAAGCAGATCTTCAATCACTTTCATCTGATCTCCAGGATGCAGATATGCCATCAACGAACGGAATAGGAATTTCGTTGTATCTATATCCGGAATCCTTTCTACTAACTCTACTGTTTTGTCAAATGTTCTAGCCATTGGTTTTGTCCTCCTTTTTTAGATTAACTTCATTGAGCTTTACCAACTCGTACACGCCCGAAACGATCAACGCGTCAATAATTAAGAGCGTTAATACCGTCGCTGATACGTTTTCTACTTTACTAATGAACTTACGCATGATATGCCTCCTTTTTGATTTTTTACTTCCTTAAGCTTTTCTTTTACCAGAAAATATTAAGCCAGCTCCGTATTTTCCGGCAAGTAAAATAACAAACCACTGTAAAATTTCCAATACAATAAATGCTACAGTTAGCACTATTGCAATCCACAATGGATGTTTGTGATCCATAGGCCCTCCTTTTAGTTATTTTCCAGACTAAAATACCTGGAATGACACCTTGACTGCCCACACCAGAGATCTAAGAGAATAATCCCCAGATCTGACGGTGTGCCTGTAAACAAATTTAATCCGATTCATATACCTTCACCTCCTTAGAGTATGCTCAAGGCAACCTGTTTAAATTCTTCGGAATCAACGTCTAAAGTGCCGATATATCCCGTGAGAATCTTGTCGCCTTTTTCTGTGCTGAATTGCAGGAAAGTTAATTCCCATGTTTTGGGATTAATCTTCCTGAATTCTTTCAGTCGTAAGTCTACTGTCCACCCTTGAAAGACTGGAAGTATTCTTATGCTAATCACCTCCCGTTATAGATTTAACTACGTGTAAATCTCACATCATTTGTTTCTTACTTCTCCACTAATTCGTTCTTTACTTCTACTACTTTAATCTTCACTTCTTTTACTAATTCATCTTCTTTTGATAGATATTTATCTATCATTGTATGTTTACCAATGATGTATTTATCTAGCTTGAAGATTTTCATAATTACTCTCGTAATGATAAACATTACAATAGTAATTACGACGAACCTTACAACGTCTTCAAATAATTTAATCATGTTGATATCACCTCCCTTTTAGAAATTTGGCAATAAAAAAAAGACCATCGTAACTTTGATAGTCTTCTTTTTAGACCCCGGCTTGGCGTAAATTAGAACTTACTTAAGATATTTATACAGTAAGTGACCCCCGCGACTGTCTAATAAAAAAGGCCACTATAGGAAACTTTTATTCTGTATAGATTTTCTCGTGGGAATTTTGTGATTTTTTTCGAGCTAATAGGAAATTTCTAAAATCTGGAAAATCCTGTGCGGATATTTTGGGATATTTTTGAGGCTATAGGTGTTTTTTAAGGGGAAGTAAGGGCACAGCGTCTAATAATGAAGAGTTAAAGGACTAAATTATTTTGTTCTATTTTAATTCTAATATCTTCTATTTTATTAATTGTTTTATCCTTATTTATTGCTAAACCTGATATGTAAAGAGCTTTTCTTAACATGTTAGAAAGCAATTCATTTAGTATACTTATTGATGTTTCTGATAAAGCTTCATTTTTTTGATTATGTATAATATAATTTGAACGTATTACAATCAAATGCAATATTCTCTTTTGAATAATATTCAATTGCTCGGCCCACTTAACTTTATACTTTGGGTCATTATCATAGTACGTAATTATTGTAGTCAAACTTGAAGCAAGGTCCTTCCCTTCGGCACTACAGCCAAGAGTTTCGAGACCTAGCCATAAAAAGATATACTTATCAATCTCACTATTACTTTCTATTCCTTTTCTATACATACTTAAAGATCTTAACCATGTATAGCATATTCCCCTATTATCATTATTTAAGATTCCTAATAAATTCTTAAATATTTCATTAAAAGAATTATTACTTATGCTTACTCTTGGGTATTTTTCTCTTCTCCCATAGACAGACCATTCCAAACCTTCATTACTAGACACACAGTAATTGTTTAATTCCACTTCATATTCCAGTTTTTCTCCCATTGAGAAAATAACAGTATCGAAAAATTGGCTTATCTTTTCCTTGCATTTAGTTTTTGCCTGGTCAACCCCTAACGATTTCACTTTGTCAAATATTGCTATATATTTACCTTTAAATAACTCGACCGGAAACTTAGCAAATTCTTTTGAAATGCTATCTTTTTCTACTATTCTAAATCCGAACACAGAATCTGTGTTCGGAATCTCTTCATTAAAAACAATATCTATTCCGAAAGCTAGCAGTAGTTCCTGTTCATTCGTTATTATATCGATAAAAGATTTAATGTATTCGTGGTAATTTGCTTCATCTTTAAAATAATTCAATAATTCTTTTTCTTCTATTGTGATATTGTTTTTAATAAGAATATTGCCAATAGTATTTGCTATTGGGTAAAATATCCATTTTTTTCCAAGCCAAATTATGTTTAAAGTGCCTAATAGAGTACAGATTTTATCAGTAACTGCATCAACTGTTATATTACTTGCATCCATTTCACCAATTAAACTATGTAACTGTGCATTTTCCAGGCTATCACTTTTATTAATAAAAGTTGCATAATCTAATACTGCCCCTACTATTATTTCAGGTAATACTACTTTCAAATTAATTTGATTTTTACTCTTTAGTATATTGAACAATAATTCCAAATATATATCTTCGGAGGTATTATTAGCAATATTTTCCCAATATTCACTAGTTTTCGTGACTACTTTCACATCAAACAAACATTCACAGATTCTTTCCAATAAATCTCTTTCGGGATCTTCAGGCAAATCATCTTTAGCAGGTGACTTTCCTAATGGATAAGTAAAATGAGACTTTAATAACAACCTAATTAGATTTTGGGCAATTTCATAAAGCAACGGTTTTGGAAGCTGCTTATTTTCGAAATGCTCTACATCACCACACCTCTGTTTCAGCTTATCAACATATTCTAAAACTAATATTTGCTGAAGTAATTTCCCATTGTCTGCTTTTGTTTTACTATCATACCAGTTTTGATCTGTACTACCAATAGTTTGAAACACTTTTAAGAAAAGAATCTCATAAAAGCATTGCTGGGTGACTAACTGAAGTTCTGATACACTCGTAGTATGAATATTTTTATACATAAAGTTATTTTTTAAACTATTAACTATTTCTTTACTTTGTTCTTAATCTGTGTTGTAATATCTCTGCCTTTGTCATCTGTTTTATATACTATTAAGAACAGGCATTTGCCGTTACTTTTTGACTCCCAAAGTCTACCGATATTATCTTTTTCTTTTGTATCATCTGACCCAGTCAATTGACCGCCTTTATATTCGACCGCAAGTATTCTGCCGTCTTTTAATTGAATCATGAAATCCGGATAGAACTTGTCTGTTGAGGTAGGCAGCCAAAATGAAAACTCCGGCTGCCTGGGCAGATTTTTTACCCAATAATCAACTTCGCCAAGAGTATCTATAATCTGAGCACATTCAAACTCTTCACCATCAGATTTTAAATCGCCAATATTTACGTAGAAATGTTTTTTAAATCTGTATGCTCCCTGGTAATAGTTATCGTGTACTGGATAGTTATTGGGATCAAACTGCATGGAATATTTAAAATCTACTTCCATTTTTGAATTATTGCTAAAAAGAAGATCCTGAAAACCCCTTTTCATCGCCGCTTCTCTGGACATCTTAATCTTTTTTTCGATTTCTCGCTTTAATAAGTATCTTCCTATAACTACCGCATCTATGGGCAGCTTTCTTGTGTCTAAAAGATGCTCTACCACTTTCCTTATGTATTCGATCATTTTTATTTGAGGCACATCTACTTGTTGCAGCTGTTTATCAAACCATATAACAAGCTGAAACTTATCCCAATTGGAATGCAAATTATCAACCTCAAATTCAGGATGCTCTGCTGTCTCATAGACAATTTTCTTATTTTCAATATCAAATTTATATGCCCTTGCTTCCTGAGATAAATTGAACTCGCTTTCGCTTAATTCAGCAGAGTAATCCAGAATATTCCATTGAGAGGATTCTAAAAACAATGAAGGTTCGGGAAGTTCAAAATATCCTTGATAAAAAACGGATAATTGCGGGACTTTGAATATTTTGCCTTTTTCTGCGGGCGATAAACTTACATCTTGCTGTGCCTTAAATAAATGGAGACTATTAACTATCCTATTTTGTTCATTCTTATCCTTTGAAAAAAGGGATGCTATATTGGTCTGCATTGTATCTGTTATGGCACATTCAAGTTTTATGATAGTGCCTTTTTCATTTACTTTTATATCAATCTGCTTTTTCACCTCATCGAGAAGTTTTGTTGTGTCAGCTTTAACTGGTGATTCTATTATGAAAGAAATGTTTTTCTTATTCTCCGGTAAGTCATCTCCAAAAAATAGCTTTGGTTTCAGGTAAGCATCCGCTTCCAGTTCCTCAAAACCCATGTTTATGAGTTTATCTTTTAAATTATTAGCTGCCTCTAAAAACCTTTCGGATATTACATAAGCATACGCATAATTTAATTCCGGCACTTTTCTTTTGACTGCATAAGGCATACGAAGTACCCTTCCAAGTATCTGCTCTACATCCGTACTAGAGCCTATATTAGCTACAGAGCAAAATACATAAGCAAACGAGCAGTCCCAGCCTTCTTTCAAGGCTTCAATGGTAATAATATATTCTATCTTACATTTTGGATCAAACAGGTCTATTCCATCAATCTCCCGCTGTGTGCCTGTTGCAATCGCTACTTTATTAGCAGTTATCTTTTCTTCTTCAATCAAATACTGTTTAATAATATCTACTGTAACTTCATGGTTTTTGCTTTCCGCCTGTATTAGAGCCATGGGCCTTATATACTCATTTTCATTTTTAGCTAGTTCAGACAGTTTATTAAGCATAATTACAGTTTCGTGCAAGGCATTCTGCCAGTTTTTATGCTCTGTAAGCATTATTGGCAGTTTAATCATGTTCTCCGCTTTTAATTCTGATGCTGTTACACTGTAGAGTATGTTGCTTCCATTTTCATCTGTTGTATTAGGTGTAGCCGTAAACTCAACAATACAGGCAGGGCTTACCCTTTTAAGCGTTTCAAAAGTAAGGGATGTCCTTGCATTATGTGCCTCATCCATAATCACTAAAGGTTTATGGAAATGACATAGATTAGCAAACGATTGAATAACCTTATTTTCACTGTCTTTATCTAACCCCGGATAATTATCCGGTATTTTTTTAAAATGACTGTCAAACCAGTCCGGACGAGAAGCATATATCTTCCTTCCTGTCTTATCTTCCACGCGTAAAGTAGCCAAAGTACCAACTACAATACAAACAGTATTCTCAATATCTTGAGTGCGAATATTATCAACATCTCCTATATCAAAAACAGACACCTTCCCATTAAAATGTTCATCTATCACCTGCCTATAAGAGTTGTCCTTAGATTGCAATGCTTTTAATGTCTGATTGCGTATAGCGTTTGTAGGAACAAGCCAAAGAACTAGGGGAAACTCTTTTTCCAAGTAATTCTTTGATGCTATGTTTATAGTATGTGCAGCAAGCAGGGTTTTACCACCGCCAGTAGGAAGCCTTAAACACGCATACGGAATACTCCCTAGTCCATAAGTTTCATATCTTGTTGCAATACCCTGCTCTTGCTTAATTTTTAGATATGCTTCAGATGGCAGACCAAAGCGAGCTTCAGTTAGAAACCTTGTAAGTACATCTAAAGTGTCTTTTTGATATTTCTTTAGCTCATGCATTAATAAGACCTCACATCATAAGGAATTTGTTTAAATACTATATTCAACCGCTTTAAATAATCCTTACTCAAAGTAGATATTTCACCGTAAATAACCTTCGGCCCGTCATATTTCGGAAGCTCCCTTAAGATGTTTCTAGTAAGCACATTTCCGCCTTCAGGCTTTTTGTCTCCAAGTATTCCATTATAAAGAAGATAATATCCTGTTCCTTTATAACTTCCCAAAAATGGACTGTTTTTAATGCTTCCCGCTGGGGTTTTTGTTTCATAAAACCAAATATGAGATGCAAGAGTTTTAAACCGCACATCTGGATTGATAGTACCATCAGAATTAAACACAGGAGCTCCAAGCTTAAAGAACCTGAAACCTCCACCACCTTTCCAGTTTTCGATTTCAGATATACCACCTTCTTCTCCATCTATAACTTTTTTAAGTCTTGGCACACAATGAGTAACCGCATGTTCACCCATTTCTACGCCAATCCAATTTCTTTTCATTTTATGAGCAACCGCAGCAGCGGTGCCTGAACCAAGGAAAGAATCTAGAACCCAATCACTTTCTTTGGAAGCCAATGTAAATATCCGCTGGATTAAACGCTCTGGTTTTGGCGTGGAAAACACTTCATCTATATTAAATACTTTCATTTCCTTTTTTGCTTCTTGATTGTCTCCAACTTCTGTCCTATACCAAATAGTTTTAGAAACACTTCCTTCTTTAACTTCTGAAAGAAATCTTTTAATTCTAGGGACATTATTTCCTTTTTCGCCAAACCATATTCTATTGTCAGCTATCATTTCCTGTAACTTATCTTTTGACAATCTCCAACAATAACCAGAAGGTGGGTTTACTTTTCTACCTGAGGGTGTAACAATTGTATAATCTGTTGCAGCAGAATATGTTTTCACTGACACATCTCCTGATGTCCAAATCCCTCTTGGATCATTGTCAGGATTTTTATATCTTGCGTCCATATCATCTGTCCGCGGCAATAAATTAGGTCTCCATTCTTCCTTATTTTTTGCGTACACAAAAATATGATCATGGCTATCAGACAACCATTTTGCATCATTCTGTGGTGAAAACTTCTTTTCCCAAATAACATTTGCTACAAAGTTATTTCTGCCGAATACTTCATCACAAAGCACCTTTAAATAATGCCCTTCTTCATCATCAATAGAAATCCAAAGAGTACCTTGCTCATTATCCAATAACCTATGTAAAAGTTCAATACGTGGCTGCATCATGCTTAACCACAAAGAATGTTCCAATCCGTCATCATAATGCTTAAATGCATTGCCAGTGTTATACGGGGGGTCAATGTATACACACTTTATCTTACCAGCAAAAACCGGCAGGAGCGATTTTAATGCATCCAGATTATCTCCTTGAATTAGCATATTGGAAGCATCCTTATTGCCATAAGAATGCTCTTTATCCTCATCAAGCAATCTAAACGGTACTTTATTAGCCGCCAAAATCGCTTTATCTTTATTTGACCATTCTATTGTTGGCATTATTACCTCAGGATATCTTTCTCTGTATTTATTATTAGTTCTATTGTATCATTTTTAGCATTATTTCCTTAATTCGTTAAGTAAAACCCATTCACCAGGAGACCTTTGATATTGCCAGCACGTCCAGCCATTCCTACTTCTTTTTGACGCGGCCGCCGCAGCTGCAAGAGAAGGTGAATAGAATGTTTTATTTTTTAGTCTTTTGTAATCGGCACTTGTTCTGTCAAAAGTAATTGTCCCATCCGTACGAACATGTGCAATAAAAAGCTTTTTTTTCAGTTTATATCTGATGTGAAATCTTTTTTCAACAAAAGGTGCCAAAACTGCAACTTTGCCTTTTTTATTCAATATCTTTTTATTCAATTCTTTTAACTGTTTCTTTTTACCACAAAATATATTTTCCAACTCAATATTCAATGCTTTTTTCAAATCATTGCGAAGTTTTCTTTTCAGATCTTCTGCTTTACCAAATTTACCACGTTGTTTGTTGCCTTTTCTGTCTATTATCCTTAGCAGAAGAGCTTCGAGTTCATGCAGGTGTTCTCCGCTAGTTGTAAGGTATATACTAAAACTATCCCAAGCATTGGCATGTCTATCTCGTAGATGACGTTTTAATCTAGTTCTTAAATTGGAAGCTAGTCCAACATAATACAGCTTGTTATTTTTATATAAGCTATATATACCATGTCTGTGACGCACATACTTTTTAATTACATTTTGATATTTTTCAAAAGCTCCTCTAGAAATATTTTCTAGATACTGGCATACTAAATTATTTTTTAACATTTGGAACTCCTTTTAAAATAATAATTTCCGTCATTCCTATTATATTTATTATCTTATTCCTGACTTATATCATCTTCAACGCTTCACGCAGAGTTTTACATGTCTTCTCATAAATCCCAAGTTCTCCGCTTTCCCTTGGACCAGCAATATTCAATGCTCTAGGCTTCAATATTTTAAGCCACTTGGCTATATTTTTAACGTGGTCCTTCTTTTTATCTTGAAAGTCAATAATCAGATAAGGTTTATGTAGTTTTTCGCATATTTTAATAGTTAAAGCTGTTCCTTTCCCTATCTTACCATCTACAAACATCAATGTTCCATCGCTGTCTTTAACATTCTTTTCTGTCCGTGCTGGATAGTTATCCGTAGATAGCTCAGTCATTGACTTGTATTTGAGATCAAGCGGGCCATCTTCTGTCTTCCTGCCCTTTGGCAGGGCACCGCCATACTCTAATCCTAAGGCAATAGCTACATCTAAACCTGCCCTATCTGCCCCTGTTTGTCCACCTGATATTATTTTCATTTTTTATTTGATTATTATAGAATATGAATTAAAATCATTTTTTAAAGTTAGTGTAGTTAGGGAAACCTGACTTCGAATTTAATTACAAGAACTCTGATTTAAGCCTAAGAATTGTAATTAATTATTTCATACTTTTGTTGTCGATTTCCAAAGGCATATTTTGTTCCTTCTAAGATATTAATTATTTTCTCCTTAATTATTTTATTTTCGATACCTCCAGTTATGTACGATGCTTTGAATTTATTTTTTTTATCTAAATCGCAATATACGACCTGCTCAGCATCGCAGACCACTGCAAGATTAGGATTATGAGTAACGATAATAATTTGTCTTCTTTTCTTTGCGTCTTTAATATATTTTACTAGCAAGTAATAAACCGATTCATTATCCAAGTTTTCTTCTGGCTGATCTATTACTAAAGGAATATTACTTTGATCAATTAATAAATAAAATATAAGTAAAACAGTCCCCCTTTCCCCTGGCGACAGATCTTCAAGCGTTTTATCACCCCATCTTAACTGGTAATCGATCTTAAGAAATCTAAGTAAAAACATAAATGCATATAAAGACCCTTTACTTTTCCCTTTCACCAATTGTTCCCCTATATCAGAATTATTTCTTATTGCCCCATTAATTTCGTCCAAAAATGATATTACATTTTCGCATTTGTTAAAATCATATTTTTGAATTATCTCTATTAGTCGCTCTCTCCCTTTTTCAACACCTTGAAAATAACCCTTTCTTCCTTGGTCAACAAAAGATAATAAATTATCTACAAAACCATTATCCATCAAAATACCAGGTGAGAAATCTAGCTCCATGCGTTCATTTTTGACTTTTTCTTTACTAATGAAATTTATTACTGGCCTATAAAGATCTTTATATACTTTTATTTTTTCCTCATATTTGTTAAATATCTCTTTAATCGAATTATTTCTCCTATCAACAACCCCTTCAATATCTTTTCTTAGAACATTTTTAACATAATCTACATTTTTTCTAATTTCACCTATCTCTTTTTTCTTAGATGTAAGTAATGTTTCCCAATCCTTGTATTTATCTAACGATTCCTGATACATTTTAGTAGGCTCATTCAGTTTCTTTTGTTCATTTGTTTTACTTTCGATTTCATTTTTCAATTGCTCTAAAAGACCAACTTTCTTTTCACTTTTCGACGTCTCACCTTCAACCTCACATTTTAATGAAGATTTCAAACCTTCCAGTTCTTTTAATTTATTTTTTATTAACAACATTGAATTTGTTAAATCTAGTTTAACAACATCTTCAAACTTATTTTTCAACTGTCTCTCAAAACTCTCTCCAATATCTTCAATTATTGCCTTGTAAGTATTTTTCAAAGCATTGATTTTGCCTTCTATTATTTTAACTTCTTCTAAATCCGAATTAATGGCTAACTGACTTTTCTTGTTCTTATCAATTTTCTTATTTATTGCCTCAATTACTTTGTTTATTCTTTCAATGTTTTCTAAGCATACTTTCTGCTTCTCCACTATCTTTTCGTCTTGCTTTGGATGTTTAGGCTTTCCAGGTTTTTGTTTAACCAACGCTATCAACTCGCTGCTTCTAAGTTCTAACTCTTGATTTATTTTATTCTTGTATGCTGGCTTATCCTTTTCTTCAAGTTCAATAATAGCAGTATTAAGCTTAACTATTTTATCTCTTTCCATTTCAATAGCATCATCTATTGTCTTTGTTCTATATTCAACTAATTGCTTAAGATTATTAGCATTCAACTTTTCTGAAATATCGATATGCGAAAATATTACATTATCTACCTCTTCTTGAAAACTTTTATCTATATTATTACAAACCCTCTCTAAATAGTATTGCGGAATACACTTAACTCGCTCTGGCTCGCCTAGCTCTGGTTTGTAATTTAAGCTGTGAGAATATGTTTTATTATTTTTCCATTTTATTGTTGCTTTAAAATTATCTGCCAGCTTGTTTCGATTAAATTTATTTTTATGCAAGAATGAAAAGTCTTCACTGTTCTTAGTATACCCCATTAGTCCTATTGTTTCTATTAAAGCACTCTTTCCTTTGCCCTTGTTTCCGATGATTGCAACAAGCCCTGTGTTTAAATCGATTTTGCTATCAAACCACAAATCACTTATTTTCGAATTTTCATTTTTATGTATTTCAATATTATCTATATATTTTGTGGTATTCTTTTGAATAAATTCTAAAATCGGAGGTGTTTGACCAATATAAACCCTATCTTCTGGTTCCCTAACAATCTGTTTTAGGCCTTCGAAAGTAGGATCTGCCTTTATCCAGCAATATTTTTCTATCGGTTTTGAATTTTTATCTTTTAAAGCCCCAATTGGATAGTTAGCATTATGAGAATCACTTCCCTTTATACATGGTTTTCTTTTTTCAAAATGCTCATAATACTCCTTTGTCGCCCCTAAAAAATAAGTTATTTCTTTGCTATTTGCAGACCCTATGATATGTGCACTATTGATTAATGCAGGTTTGAAAGGAAAATTTTTCGATACTATTCCATCAATTCCGCCGTATTCGTCGTAAGGAAGAAGAATTAAATAGTTATTACTTAGTTCTTCCAATCTGTTAAGCTCATGCAAAACATTATCAAAATCCACTGTCACATCATTCAGTAAAGCCGTTTTGTTATTATAAATATCACCTATTTTACCATCTTGTCCTGAAGCTTTTTTATAATTAAGTGATTTTACAAATACCTCTATAGCTGGAACTAAATCTACATTACCTTCTTCTCTTAAAGGATTAAATATTATATGAAAATTTATTCTAACCCCAGAATCTTCTCTTGCACGATTTGCCAACACATTATTCATTCGCATTTCGACCACTGGAAGAAGCATCTTTTCCTTAATATCTTTTAATTCATCTCTTATCTTCTTATACCCATCTACAGTAAAATAATCATTTATTCCTACTACAGCACAATCACTATTTCTAATTTGCTGAAGTAATTTAGCATATGTACCCACATAACCTTCGGAAGCTGGAGAATGCACATGCAAATCCCATTTCCTCCACTCTGACCCACGAGGAAACATATTATTACTCATTATACCTCCATTCACTAAGTGCTCGAGCTGTCTCTTTGTAATTAAAAATAAATTATTTGTTTTAAAGGTGTTTTTATCAATTTTTTGGTTTTAAACTAGCCGCTGCAAGATTCTTTACTTCTTCCATGATCTCTTGTCGTGTTGCTATCTCTTTTCGCTCAAGTACGTTTATTATGGCTTCCTGGATATAAACAAGCGTTCTTGCAGTTTCTTCTAAAGTAACTTCTTTTATTTCTTCAGGCATTGTTCACTCCCTTCTTAACAAGTTCTTTTGTAGAAAAATTAGAACTGAGTATCATATCGATTTTTTTATGATTTGCAAGGTTATATTCGTCCCGTTTAAGATTTTTAATCTTTGCAAAACACTCCTTATTATATTTGTTTAACCTACGTTCATTTGCGATTAAAAACTCTATTTTATTCTTCATTCTATCTACTATCCCGTTCAAATATTCCTTCTTGGTTCTAATGGCATTCCTAATATCGGTCTGGAATAATACTTTTATGCCAATTTTAATGATAGCATTATGAACTGCATCTTCATACTCGGAATAGTCATCATATCCGTTCGGATTAAGCAGCGGGATAACTTTATCAACAATATCTTCAACATTGTATTTCTTGTGAATTTCGTATTCCATAGGTATACAAGCCTTTTATTTCTTAAACTTTATTCTGAACCAACCATATATTCAGTAAATTTATTGCTCCACAACCTATAATTTATCGTTCTACCTGTACTAAGACCACCATTATCAAGCGTCCAATAATAGCCCTCTGGGGCCTCAGGAAGGGGGGTCAGATCATCTGAGCGGAACCATATCCCTTGCCGGACTTCATTATCGAAGTCAGTTTCATCTTCGCTGTATTTGTTCCAAAAGGCTGATTTGACGTTCTTAAATTTTAATATGGTTTTCCTGAGTTTTTTGATTATATTTAGAAACAATCAAAATCTTCTATTACGACAAAAGATTAGCCCTGATCCCAATTGCATTTAAATATCTTTTAAAGAAGAAACTTTACAAGTATTTTTAAGGCTTTAAAAGCGGTTATTGAAATTGGATAAAAATATGGTTAAAAATACTTATAATATCTTCCCAATCTTCGGGTGTTGTAACTCCTGACTGTTCAGATTTTCTTATCTTATTGGAAAATACTTCTTGTAATTCTCTTTTTTTTAATATTTCACCTTGATAACGGTTTAACTTTTCATCGAAACCTTTCCATTGAATTGGTACATAATCTTCAGAATCAAGAGATAATACGTCTTTTCCAAAATACAATTCAATACTACATGCTAAACCATTAATGTTTTGTTTAATTAATCCATTTGGACCAATTGTAGGATATGAATTAGCTAATTCTATATCAGGATAAGTTGTTAATTTGATATTATTAGGAAGCTTTGTTTCCTTTAATCCGCTTATTGCTGAAAATGCTGCTGTATCATTATCAAACAATGCTATTATTCTATTCTCAATGCCAGCCGCAGCAAAGAACTTGATTGCGTTAACTAAATGACCTGTTCCTCCCGGATTGCCAAACGTGAAGTCAAGAAATGAGTAATAATTATATAAGTTGGGGTACAATAATTTTAATGCTTTTTCTAAAATGTGTGCGTCTGATTTCCCTTCAGTCAAAACTATTATTTTTGAATTAATAGCATATCCGCCATTCAAAGCATCTCTTGCATTGTTAGACACTTCATCATCGGCATTGTAATAACCTGCATTTGTAACTTCTGTTAAATCTAACGTAACATGAGAACTAGGAGGAATAATGGATAGCATCGCTCGTAATAAATATCGAAAATCAGAACAAGGAAATCCATAAAAAGTATCATCATTATCACAAATATATTTTAATAATTCTGAACAATTATCAAGAGATTTTAATTTAGAAATTGGATATACCCCTTCTTTAAAAATAATTTTGAATTCAGTGATAAAATCATCATAATTGTTTTTTTCAAGAACTCTTAATTCGTTTGAGAAGTATCTATCTTCATCTAAGTATTCTTTTAAATTCATTATTTTGTCAGCTTTACTTTCTTCGAAATCTTGTTTTGTTTTCAATAAATTAAATCCCATTAGATCCAGGCGTTGACAAATACAAGAAGCCTCTGCTGAATATTCTATTCTAGTTTCTTCCTCTTTAGAATCAGCTAAATCTTTACCCCATACAAGTTCGTTTCTTTCAGAAACATTTGCCAAACGCACTTTTTTATCCATTTCTTGGTAAATCGTCATTATTTCATCACTTACGTAGCTTTTCATGCTAATTATAGGATACCCGTTTAAGCTTAAATCCCAATAACTTCCCATGTTTTACACCTACTTTCTAAATTTTTAAGTTTTATCTGAATAAAACAGAAACTTTGTCTAAATTTAGTGAGTACATAAACTATTTGGAGGATCAAACACTGACGCCATATCATTTTTTTTGTAATTTTTACTGAAATTTTCTTTACTTCTTCCATTATCTCTAGCCTTGTTGTTATGCCTTTACGCTCATGTATGCCGCATATGCTAATACCTAATCATTTTTAACACACTCCTCTGCCTTGTCAATAATTCTTCGTGCTCTACCAAGTAATCCTTCATGTGTTTGCCAGTCACAAATACCAAGTGTAAGAATCCCATCATCATCATCCTTCTTTCTTGGTATCATAACTATCTCATATCTTTCCAATTGATATTTTATTGTTTTTGGAATTTGACACAAGTTTTTTTCAACTAACGAATCAAATCCAAGGGGAGGACTAAAAATCTCGTGAAATATCGGCACTATTATACGCATTAAATTGTCTAAATCTTTAAAAACATCTTTTGATTTTGTTTTTGTTGGCCTGTAAACAACTTCTATAGCAACGGGAAAATATAATTTATCTAGAAAAGGATTTTTGTTTTTGAATTCATTAAATTGTTTCCTTATGTTGTTTTTAAAATTATTTAAATAATCATGTTCAAATGTTACGTTAGGTAATTTAATTTTTACGAGATTCTTAATACTAAATTCAGCATTCTGCTTTCTAAATTCATTTAATTTATTTAATAGCTCATCTTTGTGATTTCTATTACGTTTCAACAATTCGTACACACTTGCAATGTCTTGTTTAGAATGTTTCAGTATGGACTTTTGAATATCCATTTTGTACAACCTTAGCATATTGTTATAAGATTTTCCCCCAATATTTTTTAGTATCAACTCTTTTTCTTTTACATGATCGCGATATCGTTCTACGAGATCAGATAAGTCATCTCCTTCATAATCTTCACATTTTCTTTCAAGCTCATTTTTATCAACGTCTTCCAATCTGCCATATAACGCATCTACTGCAAGCCTCATTGACTCTTTTAAACATTGCATTTTGTATATTTGAAATGTTATTTTTGGATTTTGATTATTTACACTATAATATATGCATAAATGAGATATTTGATTATCATCTTCTAATATTAGGTCGTCTTTACTTATATTTTTATTAACTGGTTTATATAGTAAGTCTATGTAATTTTTTGCAACAGTGTGTATGTGTGGTGGAGTTTTGCCACACGCTTCTATGTACATTTCTACCCCCACATTACCTACAAATGGCGTTTTTTCTTTCATTTCCTTTATTTTCTTTACTAGCTCCAATTGAAACGCATATTTAATAGCATCTTTCATTGTATTTTTTGAATGTGGTGCTCCTGGATATACAAAGTATACCCAATTACGATAAAACATACGTTGATATTTACCATTTCTCATTTTGAAGGTTTTGAATATATTTTTTGTATACATATCCCTGCACCTATCTCTCAATTATGTTTATTGTCGCTTTTAGTCTTTTTACAAGTTTATCTTTTAAATCATCAGGCGTGTTATAAAATATTGTGTTTATTTGGTTTAAGTCAAAGTGTAGTTCTTTTCTAAAATCTTCCCTACACAGCTGTATTACTTCAATATTAAGTCCTCTCGCAAAACCTGCCTCAAAATAAACACCACCTCTATTATGTGTGAAGTCGGCAATTAATATTTTACTTTTCTTAATTTCTGACAAAATCTCTACCGGTATATGGTTATTATGTTCCTTCAAATCTATTTTCATAGGATCTAACTTTACTGATTCATCTATAATAGCAGGAAGAATACCATTTTCCCAAATAGGGATCATATCTTTATCGAAAAACATGGCAACAAAACACTGATTACCAAAAGGTTTTATCTTACGAAGTTCATCAACATGTTCCCATCCTTTAAGAGTTAGAACATGAAGCATCCCAATTTCCTTATCCATTTCATCAAGACCTGTAGGGACACTGATATATCCTAATTTTTTCGCAGCCTCACATAATCCATTCATTTCATTAGGATTCTTTGCAAAACAAACAGGATATTGATTATCTGAACTAAATAAAACAGGAGCATCAAAATGATCGGATTCTTTATAAAAGTGATTTAAAAGCATGTCAATTTTCTCTAATGGGGTTTGAGGTATTTTAATCTGAGAAAGAGTTAAATTGGTTTTATCAAAATTACAAATATCCAAAGGTTCCATATCATTATCTTTTAAATATCTAGCTAATCCGGACAATATCCATTTTCCAGGCAGTACTTTTTTCTGTATTGCATCTTCTATAGTAAAATAGTTTAACCCAATGACATAATCCCCACATATTTGGCACTCTTTTCTAAGCAGTGTTATTCCTGGACGCAAATCTATGGTTTTACACTCATTTCCACACAATAGACAATTAAAATCCTGCATTTTATCTCCTTCTCAAGCAATATATGATATCTTCAATAATGACTGCTTAAATTTAGTATTTTACTGATTTAACTTTCTGTCATTTGTAGAGTCAAACACTGACGCCATATCAATTTATTTGACCTAGTTTCAGCGTTTGCTACCTTTAACCGGATTAGATTGGGGCTTCTCTTTTTGTATTGAACTATCTCCCAGAAGCATATCAAATATTAAATCAAGTCTCTCCTTGGCTTCCCGGTCACTACAAGACTTAATAAATTCTACCTTCTCTATAATAAGCTCTCTATTCTTTTTTATTTTAACCATATTATTTGTGCCATGAATTACTTACTACTATTTAACCGTTTCACAGGTTTCTTTAAAATGGTCTTGCTTTTAGGAGTAGTAACTTTAACTGGTTCAGGATTATCAATCTTTGCTTCAATTTTCTTTACTTCTTTAGCTTTATTGTGACTAAACGGATATACAGTCAACCAAATATTAAATGTATATTCCGGGCCTGATAGTGAAGCATTGCCAGATTCAACACTTATTATGCTGTATCCAAGATCAGTAGAGATAGATATTTTCTTGTTCAGCGAATATGCAGCCCCTAAAAAAGGTGTTATTGCTGAACCTGTTCCAGTTATACCTTCACAGTCGAATGAAAAAGAACCATAATCTAATCCGGCAAATATACTATATGGGTTCTTTTGCATGAGATCATAGCTTCCGCGAAAGTTTACAAGCTTCACTTCTGGATCTAATGAGTATCTTAATTCCAATCCAGTTCTTGAAAATAGGTTATACTGGAGACCTATCCACGGATTTCCCAGAGTGATTCCTAATTTCTCAATAGAATCATTAGCTAATATATTTGAACCTATGCAAAGCATGAAAGATGCAGTAAAAAGTATTTTATATCTATTTAAGAGCATCTTTATACCTTTTTAACTCTTTAATTTTCTTTTTAATACCAGACGTTCCGCCAAAGCCTAACTCAGCTGGTTTTACATAATCATTTGCCTTAACATTTGTATTTGTTCCTGTATTTGAGCTAGTGGATGCTGCATTTGTAGTTGCTGTAGCAGTGTTTGACTGTGTACTTATGTTCCCGGCTGCATCATAGGCCTTCACTGTATAGCTGTAGGGGGTTGAAGGGGTAAGTCCAGTGTCTAAGTAGGTTAAACTAGTTGTAGATGCCAAATAAGAGCCATCACGGATGATCTGATAGCCTGTAACACCTACATTATCTGTTGAAGCCGCCCAGGTTAGACTAATAGAGGTAGATGAAACAGCAATAGCGGCTAGGTTTGATGGAGTACTGGGGTCGGTCGTATCACTCGCGGGAACAGAGCTAATTACATATGACATTGTGCCACTGGTATCTGTTCTGTATATAGTTGCTCCCGCTGCTTGAAGTCTGCTTACTGTTCCTGAATCTGGATGTCCATAAGAATTGCCCGCACCTACTTCTATATAGGCCCGGGTAGGCTTTACTTTATCCAGAAACGCTGTACTTGAGCCATAAGCACTGCCATGATGAGGTACTTTGAGTACCTTAGCAGCTAGGTTATTGCCATAGGTTGATACAAGTGTCGCTTCAACATTCGTATCTATATCACCGGCAAATAGTATCGATTCGCCGTTGTAGGTCATTTTTAGGACAATAGAGTTTTGATTTATTGTAGTACCATCCGAACTGGAGGTTGTACTAGGGCAGGCATTTAATACTTTTACTGTAACGCTTGAATCCCAGATAAGCAGATCATTTGCTGAAGGATAAACGATAGTACATCCTGGCTCACTTGCTGATTTTGTACGGGTAGTCTCATCACCAACTGCCCCA
This sequence comes from Candidatus Liberimonas magnetica, assembly GCA_020523885.1. Classification (NCBI taxonomy): domain Bacteria; kingdom Pseudomonadati; phylum Elusimicrobiota; class Endomicrobiia; order Endomicrobiales; genus Candidatus Liberimonas; species Candidatus Liberimonas magnetica. The sequence continues at coordinate 60,373 of JAJAPY010000005.1, forward strand.
CTATTGTTCATCTTTGTATCATAGAAGTTATTGACCTGGCAATTGTCAAAAACCCACTGAAGACCTTTATAGTGATCATCGTGAGGATGCGTTAAAACTACATAATCAATAGTAGTTACATTGTGTGCGTTTAAGAAAGAGGCTGTATTAGATGATGTAGCACTTGAGGGCCCGCCGTCAATAAGAACGTTCTTGCCGTTGGGTAGAACTATGTATTCTGAGTCTCCTTGACCTACATCAATAAAATAGACAGTCATATCGGCATATAATTCACTTATTGAAAAGACAACAATAAAACTGATCAACAATAATACTTTTTTCATGTTTTCCCTTACATATAGCTATTTAGACAAAATAAACTTCATCTATTTTGGAAAGCGATCCAATAATCATTGTGCTGACATTTAAAATCTGGCCTATTTTAAAAACTATTGAATTATCTGTTTTCTTTTTTTGCTTTTTTTATAAGCCTTTTCTCTTTCAATGTTTTTTCGGCAATCTTTTTTACTTCTTTTCTTGCCTTTTGGTCTTTACCCATGGTTTTTCTCCTTTACTTTATTTTAAGCCTAATACTAAATATTGTTTTTAATTATTCAAGTCTTAACATAAAATATGACTAAATTTAAAATGATGTTAATCAGATTAGATCTGACCATTTTTTCTTTCAAGATAACAGCTTATTTACAGCACCTTTTATTTCGAGTTTCGAAAAGGCCAGTCAGTAACTTCAAAATCAGTGTTATTTTTTAGTTCATAAATGTATGGTTCATCAATAAACTTATACTTAATCAGTTTTGGCTCAAATAGAACCATATTATTATAATAATGATGTTTACTTTGGAATATGATTCCTTGATAACCATTCATTTTTGCAACGTCTGCAATATATCTTGTTATAAAATACTCTGGTTTCCAGTTTTTCTTTCTATCAACATCCTTTTGAAATAAATCAGACAGAATCAACCCCATAGGTATCACAGGTAATCCCCGATCTTCTCCTTCCCACCAATCTCTTAAATCTAATATATTACTTGCCTTTTCAATAAGTATTTTTTGCATATTAACAAACACTTCTTCGTTATCCAATATTTCCTTTGCTGCTGCTTCCGGTTGACTTGATAAATAAAAATGACTTTGACCAAAATGATTATATCTGCCTTCAAATATAGGATTTTCTAATGGGTTCGGTGGATCCATATCTTTTTTTGTTAATTTTCGACCTGACACTATTTTCCTTGCTCGGCACCATTCTTCATTAATTATTTCTGTTGTTGGAAAAAGTTTAATGTTCTCACATATTATTTTACCAATCTTGTGTTGCCCTCCCAAGAAAGGATACTTTTCTAAATACAATAAAAAGTCACGAAAACGTTTTTCATAGTACTTTCGCCACTTTGCTAGTTTATCATGAAATTCTCTTTCTGCTTTTGTCATCAAACCAATCTCTATGCCTCGACTTAATTGTGTTCCACAATTATTACAAACCAACTTATCAGCCAAATCATTTCTTAAGTTATCAGGCACATCGTAATCACAAAACAATTCTTCCAAATCAGTTCTATCACCAAGAACCCAAACCCATTCTCCACTATCGCGGGCTTGGCAATTTAAACAATACTCTATTTGAGGTTGCACTATTTTACGATATTTTTCTATTTTATTATCTTTATTCATAAAACTCTATCCATTAAATAAATTACATCTACAAGGATTGTTTTTATAACATTTTGGAGGTTGTTAGGCAACAAAGTACGTTTTGTTCCCCATATTTTGAGACATATCTGAAGACTTATTCTTTAAGGATGCGACAAAGTTAAAATATGTCATATTCTTTCATCAAATTTGGAATACAACAGACTTGCAAAAAAAAGGAAATGAATTGCTCTTTCTTTTGTAATATTTACAATTTCGTGTGCTTTTGGATTCCTTATAGCAGTCATAGCTCCTGCAAATATCTCCATATATCCTTGTTGAATATTTTTCCCAGTTTCAGTAGATAAATCATCTAAAGTTATGATAGGGTTGTTAGGTGAAAACGCTTTATGCATGAGGTCCGAACCATCTAATTCTTTTCCTGTCTTCTTTTTTACTACATCCTTAATCTTATTGTTTAAATCTTTCAATATGGTTTCTACCGCATCTGCATAATGTTTACTTTCAAAACGACTTTTTGCATTTGTTATTACTGAAGGATGTAACAAATCCCAGAAAGAAATTTCCTTATCTTTAGATTCAAAACTAATATATTCTTCCTTTTCCTTTAGTCTTTCGATGAGACCTTCCAACATTGATATTGTTTGAGGTATACCATCAACAAATCTTCTATGTCGTTCATAATCAGGCAGATTAAAAGCAACCCCACCATGCCAAATTGCATGATATTGATGTTTTTTGAATTCAGGAGAATTCGTGCCAAATATTTCACGAATAGTTTCCCTAATATTCAACTCGATAGTTTCAATTGTTGCATCTGAATGCTTCGTGTTTTTTGAATCAATAGATTTTACATCATTAATTCTTTTATTCAATTTACTTATTCCAACATCTATCTCTGTTTTCGTAAATTCCTTAATTTCAATGATTTCTCCTTCAACTTTTCTTTTCTGCGTCATTATTATCTCCTTAAAAATATATGCTATATATTAGTGTGATTTAGGGATGACCTTAAACTATTAAGTTAAACTTTAAGACATATTTCCGTTTAAGTCATAATGGTATCGTATGACATATTCTATTTGTCTTTGCTATACCTTTTAACCGCTAAATCCCTAATTCCATCTCTTAAAATGTCCTTTATCATGCCTTCCCAGCCCTTATTATCACACATTCCAAAGTAAGAGTACTGCCAGTATTCCTTTGTATAAAGGCTATCTCCGAGATCTTTGTCAAACCCAAAACCTATTAACCTAAGATAGAACTGGCAAGCAAATATACCTTGAAGCTCTTTTGCCCGCTTTATATTGACCGAGAGTGTATATTTGCTGTCTTTGCTTATTTTCAGCTCAGGGATGCTTGTCTTTAAGATAGATTGTATCTCTTTTTCTATCTTTTCGCTATTTCCTTCCCAGGATGTGTCAATATGCAGTTTTACGTCTTTAATAAGATAAAGTTTTACTCCCTTATCTTCCGCGGATACGTTACTTATTAATACGAAGCTTAACAAAATAAAGGCTAATCTTTTCATTGTCATAAGATAAAACTATTATTTTCTAAAACACCGTTATCCTAAATCTCTTAAATTTTGAGTTGCTTTCTTAAGCCCTAACCCAGAAGCTTTTTTAAAGTTCTCTCCCTTTGATTTCAATGCCTTCATATACAACCCTTCAACAGACGTGCTACTATGCACATTTATACAACAAATAACAAGAGCAATCACTATTAAATCGATTTTCTTCATATTAAATATGTACTATTTTCCTATTTTATTCATTTTACTCAACGTTTTGTTTGTTTCTTCAATATTTGAGTTTAATGTTTCAATGTGTTCCTTAAAAATAGATGGATCTGTTTTTAGTACCGCTAGTTCCATTTTGTATAATGCTATTGCGTCATGAAGGTATTTTGTATTATTTTTAAGTACAGAAAGCTCACGAAAAGCAAATGCCGAATTATTTAATGCAAGGCAGTATATGGTCGGATCTTTGCTGAATTTTAAGTTCTTAGCTGCATTACTGTATGCTTGAATTGCCAGCAACAAATTTTGTTCTTTATCCTTGTATTTGGCAAGTGTATTGTATACAGTCCCAATATTGATTAAAAGTTCTCCAGATTTTTGTTGATTTTTGTTTTTATCTGCATATTCATATGCTTCTGAATAAGCTTTTATTGATTCTTCAATGTTTTTATCTCTATCTTTTAATTCAGCTAAGCGTTTATAAGTAATACCTAATTCATTTTGTATTGATGCAAAGTTTTCAGGATAATTCTTTTTGGTATAAAATTTAATTGCTTCACCATAAGCCTCAATAGCTTTTTCTAAGTGGCTTGCATCGGCATTCTTAATTCCGATATTAAGATGAGATTCTCCGAGCCCGAATACCACGGCTCCAATATGAGACATGTCTTTATGTGAACGCATCCGTTCAAACAGCCTACCATATATTTGTATTGCTTCTTCATTTTGTTCCTTATTCCTTAAATTTTCTGCAATTGTAAGTTTTTCCTTAACTTCTTCTTTGAATGTCTGGTTTCTATATTTATTATAAAAAAACCAACTTGTAGTAATAATAAAAATAAGTAAGATGATAGTTTTACTGATTTTCATAGAATATCTCATTTATTTTTACCTGGCAAAGCAAAAACATTTTATTATTTATAAAATTATTAAATAAAAATAGTATTTACCCATAACTTGTCAACATATTTGCCAATTTCCTTGTAATTTGCAGCTTCTCTCATATCCTTAAAATTCTTTTCTATTTCAACGATATACAATGATCTATTGCGTGCAAATATAGCAGAATATCTTATACCAGGTTTATCATTTGTTTCTTTATCTAACAAAATTGATATTTCCATTATGCATTTCTTAGTAAAAGGCGTTTCACACAGTTTACATTTTCTCCCTTGCTGTATTCCCTGTTGATAAAGATGGTCAATATAATTATCTTCGCTAACATTATCATTTATCTTACCAAAAACGAATTTGTACATAACACCTTCATTATCATTAAAAGAAATTGTGCTAAAGTTATTTTCTTTTATATCCTCTTTAAGAGTATTAACATCTCCAAGGTTATTTATTTTTATCCTAAAAGATTTATACATGTCAGTATACCATTGTCCATCATACTGACCTTTAAGAGTTAATGAATTTCTCTTTAGTTTTAAAAATACTAGAGATAAGCCTATCACAATAAATATACATAAGGCAATTTTCGTTTTTTTCACAATATATCCTTTTAAATTATAATATATAACTTCGTCTGGATTAGCACAGCCATAGAGCTGTGTGCTTCTTAAATTTTAATCCAACCCAATATCTTTTTGCAATAATATTAAATTTCATACATTTTGGATTAATATTTTCCCCGTTAAATTTAACATCTTTAAGGTTAAGATTTTTAACAGGTATGTATCCTAAGTGAAATGGTTGGTTTTAAGGATTTATTTAATTAGTTTTTGTACGATTGTTTTACAAGCATCTTTTAATTCGTCAGCAGTCATTGCTTTCTGGTCTATTGATTTTATCACCTTTCCTGTTTCAACATCTACCAAAGAAACTGTAATATAATAAGTTTCTAGCAGTTTAGATAAAGAACCTATTAATACAAGCTGTACATTAAGAACTTTTCCCATTTTAACCGCACATTCCTGACTTGTACAGCCAGACAATTGGAACTTCTGTTCTGCGAGAATCATTTCCATATTTGCTCGTTCAAGAATATTAAAATATTCACTACTTACCATTTCCGTTCTAATAAAATCAGTAACTATTGAAGCGTCCGCTGCTGAAGCATTTTTTCCTAAAAATTCTGAAATAGCTGTGTTTTTACCTTTTAATTCCAGCTTTGATTTAACAAGTTCTTTTTTGGGTTTAATTGGCTCTTCTTTGGGCTTTGGCAATTCTTCCTTTTTTCCTTTTTCCCTACCAAAATTATAATTTAGTCCTAATGTTTGAGCAGTACCTAAGTCGCTATAACTTGAAGCTGCATAATCTATATCAAACCTACCCATTTTTATTCCCAAACCATAAGCTAAACCGCCAAATGTATCTTGCAACCTATATCCACATCTTACAAATAAAATGTTCGATATCAAGAATTCTCCACCTAAGTTATAAAAACTTTTATTTATTGTAAGTTGGGAATTATAATCAAAAAGAAGGTTTAGGTCTTTATACTTATAGCAAAGTCCATATTTTAAGGTCCTGGGAAGATCATAGTCCCCAAGTTTTCCTGTCATATTTAATTCAGAAATACCTAAACTTAAATTATTTAACCTATAAATAGCACCAGCATCAAAAGTAGTGACATCTTTAGAATCAGTATCCAATTCTTCTTTATAATATTTAATTGTCCCGCCGAAAGAAAGTTCTTTTATTCTTACAGCAGCTGAGAAAGGCACAATTGTAGCCTGATACCTAAACTTCCTACCAGTATCATTCCCAAATGAATCATAAATCGGCTCTTCTTTAATTGCAATAAATGAAGGGGAAAGATTAAAACTGAACACTTTACCAGGTATAGCTATCCCTATAGAATTATCTGACATATCCTGTATATAGTTTTGGTATAAAAATGAAACGGTTGGATACTTGATAAAAGAAATCCCTGCTGGGTTATAATAAGCACCGAAAGGATCATCCGCTAAAGCTGTAAAACAATCTCCCATTCCTACTGCCTTTGCTGATGATGGTATCTCAAGAAACATAGCGGCAGATGTATCAGCATAGCAATTAATCTGTATAAATAATAAAAAAAACAGTAAGAATAACATGAATATATATTTTATTATTTTCATTCTATTACTATTTGACTCCTATTTTCCGTGTTTCTGTCCCACCGGGATATTTAAAATATAAAATATATACACCTGAAGATACAGCTTTTCCACTATCATCTTTACCATCCCAGTTCCACTGATAACTGCCTGCTGTATAGCTTACGTTATCAAAGACATTTCTTACCTGTCTACCTTTATAGTCGCATATCTTTATCGTAACACCTCCAGTTTGTGTTACTAAAAATCCTATTTTGCATGTCCCTCCAGTTCTCGGATTAAATAAATTATCACTCAATGTCGTTTGTTTACCGGATTGTTGTTGATTATTCTGAGTTGTTTGAGCAAGAGATATTGATATATATAGATTTGTTGTTTGATTTGCACTTACTGCGACTCCGGTCTGCGTAGTAGTTTGATACCCTGTCTTGGAAACATTGATATCATACGTGCCAGGTGGAAGAGATAAACTGTATGTACCTAAAGAATTCGTCTGATCCATATCAATTAAAGTATTCCCTTGATTGATTCTTATCAATGCATTCTCGACAACAATACCGTTGCATTGAACATTACAGAACAATGTGCCTGTTTGTGTCTGTGTAGCAAGCGAAAAATTTATCGTTGTGGTCTGGTTTGCTGTTACAGAAACATTTCTCTGTGTAGATGTCTGGTAACCTGTTTTTGAAACAGTAAAATCATATGTCCCTGTCCCTATAGTAAGGCTATATTTTCCGGTTGAATCAGTATATACTTCGTTTATAAAACTGCTTCCCTGGTATATCTTTATTGATGCACCAGCTATCAACGTACTGTTGGAATCTGTTACTGTACATGATATGGTTCCAGTTTGAGCCTGTGCAGAAACTTGGATAAGCGAAAAGTTCACTGTCACTGTAGAACCATTTGTTACATTATAACCGGTTTTTATCTGCGACTGGTAACCAGAAGTAGAAGCTTTTACATTATAAGCTCCTGTTCCTACTGTTATTGAATAGTTACCGCTTGAATCTGTCAAAACGCTGGCTTTTGTTACACCAGACTGCATTGCTTCTATTAAAACTCCAGAAATAGTTGTTGTGCCATCCGACTTTGTTACTTTGCCTGAAATTGTCCCTGATTGTGCTTGAGCATTTATTTGAGTTAATTCGAAATTTATTGTTATTGTAGAACCATTGGCTACGCTATATCCTGTCTTGGTTTGGGATTGATATCCAGAAATGGAAGTTTTTACATCATAAGTACCTGTCCCGATTGTTATTGAATAATATCCGCTTGTATCCGTTGTAGTGATAGATTTTACCACGTTAGACTGCAATACTTCAAGAAGGGCTCCGGAAAGAGCGGTTGTGCCGTCACTTTTTGTGACTTTGCCAGAAATATTACCAGTAAATATTGGCGTAAGTTTCCTTATATATCCCCAATAATCATCTATATAAACATTACCGGAAGAATCTATTTCCAATAACTGAACTGTTGATAATGAAGCAGATGTTGCCACCCCTCCGTCTCCAGAATAACCTTGAGTACCATTCCCTGCTATTGTTGAAATTATTCCAGACGAATTAATTTTTCTTATACGATAATTACCTGTATCTGATATATATATATTACCTGAAGCATCTACTCCAACACCCATTGGATTATGAATTTCAGCCGAAGTAGCGGCACCACCATCTCCTGAATATCCAGATGTACTGGTCCCTGCTATTGTGGTTATTATGCCTGACATGTCGATTTTTCTAATTCGGGAATTTCCATAATCAGCCACGTAAACATTACCGGAAATATCAATTGCTAAAGTTATAGGGTTATTAATTTTTGCAGCGGTAGCAAGCCCTTCATCTCCAGAATACCCGGCTGTACCGATCCCTGCTATCGTAGTCATTGTTCCTAATGCATTTATTTTTCTTACTCGATTACCTCCAGACTCAGCTACATAAATGTTGCCAAAAAAATCAACAACCAAACCCCACGGATTATTGAGCCCTGAAATAATTACTGATTTTGTTCCTAATATATCTATTTTTTTTATAGAATCGTCACTAGAATAATAGATATTTCCAGCGGTATCTATATCAAGAGCCATAACTTTATCTTGTTCTATTGTTGTAATAATCCCAGATGTATTAATTTTTCTTATACATTGATTCTGGGTATCAGCAATATAAACATTACCTAATTCATCTACTGCAACCCCGTCAGGATGATTAATCTTCGCAGCAGATGCAGGTCCGCCATCACCTGAATAACCAGCATTCGGTCCACCTCCAATTCCAGCAATAGTAGTAATATTGTATCTGCTAGAAGAAAAGTTAGGGTTCGTAATTAAAGGTCCCGTACCAGTTATAGCTGTCGCCGATGCACCATTTACATCAAAAACTTCGATTTTGTATGTATAGTTACTACTTGCAGAAAGCCTTATAGAACAGGTGTAAATTTTGCCGTCGTTATATGTAGTATCAGTAATGTCGGCTGCTCCCATAACAAAAGGACTTCTGTAAATCTCTGTTCCATTATTATAAATATGAAGTTTAGGGCAGTTTGTTCCAGGTGCTTTATTGCTTTCTTGACTATATTTTACTCTAAAAACAAATGTACTAGTTGATTTACCTATTGAAGGATATAAAAATGAAGATGTATAATTGGCTTCTGAAGTATTTGATAATGTTGGTAACAAAGTCAGTTTTCGTATGCAATGGTTATATCTATCAGAAATATAAACATTACCAGAAACATCAACCGCGACTCCTCCGCCACTATCTTTAATTGAAGCAGAAGTTGCAATGCCCCCATCTCCTGAATAACCCGCTGTTCCGTTCCCGGCTATAGTTGAAATTATATCTGAAGCACTTATTTTCCTAATCCTTGAACCATCATAAATATAAATATTACTTGAAATGTCAATTGCTAGTCCAGTAGGCATATTTAATTTAGCAGAAGTGGCCAGTCCGCCATCCCCTGAAAAACCTGCTGTACCAGTACCTGCTATTGTAGATATTGTTCCTGAAGCATTGATTTTCCTTACAACGCTTGAATGAGTATCATAATCGCTGATATAGACATTACCAGAAGTATCAGCTGCAATCCCAAATGGATAGTAAAATTGAGCAGAAGTGGCAGGACCGCCGTCACCTGTATAACCTTGAGTTCCAGTTCCAGCAAAAGTTGATATTATACCGGAAGTGCTTATTTTTCTTACTCGACTACTGATTGTAGCTTGAGAATAATTAACTCCGTCTGTAATATAGATATTACCTAATGCATCAACTTTTATTCCAACTGGTGAAACAAGTTTAGCAGAAGTTGCAGAACCTCCATCTCCTGAAAAACCTACGATTCCAGTACCTGCTATTGTTGATATTATGCCTAAAGCATTTATTTTTCTTACGCGAACATTATTAAGATCAGTGAAATAAACATTATTTGAAGTATCAACTGTTATCCCATATGGTGAACTAAGTTGAGCAGAAGTTGCAAGTCCTCCGTCTCCAGAGAAACCTGCCGTCCCGGTACCTGCTATTGTAGATATTATACCTGACGAATTTATCTTTCTTATACGTTTATTAGTTTGGTCAGCAATATAAATATTACCTATATTGTCTAATGCTATCTCCCCGGGAGTATTAAGTTGTGCAGAAGTAGCTGCCCCTCCATCACCTGAATAACCAGCTGTTCCGTTTCCGGCAATAGTTGTGATTGTATAATCAGCATATAAACATGCATTAATGCCAATTATAAAAGCAGTTATCAATATTTTGTGTAGCATTTTTCCTTTTATTGTCCTTATTTTATTAATAAGAATTATATAAACCTTGATCTAAATACATTCATTCTATATCATTGAAATACTATATTTTTTTGAAATTTGCAAATTAAACACTACCTCAAATCATTTAAATTTCGTTTAGCTATCTTAAGCCCTAGTCCAGAAGCTTTTCTAAAATTCTCTTTTGCGAGTTGTATTTTGTTTAATTTATAATATGCCAATCCCTTATTATTATAAGCGACTGCAAGCGATGGACTCAGCTTGATGGCTTTATCGTAATCTAGAATAGCCCTATTATAATCATGTTTTTCAGCGTATGTATAACCCCTAAAATTATAATAATCACCTTCATTAGGATTATATTTAATAGCGAGATCGAGATTATTAATGCTTTCATCAAAGTTTTTCTTTGAGAAATAATACTTTCCTGCTGTAAAATATGCTTTAGCGTATAATTTTCCTACTAATTTAATCATCTGTTGTTAATCCCTGAACGGACTTGTCTCCGACCGCAATAATAAAGTAGAGCCTGGAACAAAAATCGGCGGTCTAAGATATATGCTTTTTGTTTCCGCCCTGGCCCATATTCTCATATTTTCTCTTGTTCTCAGCCCAGAGTTTCCTATTTATTTCAGAAATACGTTTCTTAAACTCTTTACTATGCTTCAAACCTAATGCGTTCTTATTGCCTATCCTTTGCTTACTGAGTTTCTTTCGAGTTTCTTCTGTTGCTTTGACTCCTGAATGTACTAACTTCATCTTTAAGATAGATTTTCTTTTATGCTTTCTACCAACCCAGTATTTATTGTCTATCTTATCTTTCCCAATAAGTTTGCGTGTATATTCTGAAGTTGCTTTTGACAGGCCATATTCATTTTTATAGTCTTCTACAGGGTTTATACCATCATACCCGTGTTTGTTTACTAAGTGCCCATTATTTATTGCTTTAAACCGTTTGCTACATATTAAGCATTTTATCGTTCTTTTTGGTTGTTTAGAATTCATGGTCAATATCTACCCGCTTGAGGTATTATCTTAAATTATATTTCTAAAAAATATAGCCTCTTGGTCCTTTTGCTAAGATTATACTGTCATACTCCACACGATCATAACTACCCTTTTCATATACATCAACATGACGATAAATACACTCAAAGCCAAACCCGCTATATGTATAAAAAGTGACCGTTATCTTATTTGCTTCTTCCAAAAAAGAAGGACGCCAATCTGCCGGTTCATTGTCATCAAATTTCCATTCACTAAATACTTTTCTATTAATATTGGCAGAATCTTTCGGTGGAACTTTCCTTGGGTCATCAAAAAGAATAGTTTGAGTATGCCAGTTTAACGCATGCCACCATCTTCCAAATTCTTCAATTTCACGACATAGGATAGAAGCACAAAAATAAGACCATGCACTGTAGTTGCCTTCAAAAGCCCCCATGACCAAAGACAAAGCCTCTTTCGGTCTTCTCACATGTGAAGGTAGGTCAGGAGCATCAACTGGTTCTGGGAAAACAGCCGATTCCGGCATCACATAGACTTTAGAGTGTCCGCCAAGTCTTGGAGTATTATTATAATATGCCCGTAAAACCAAACCTTTTTTAATTTTAAGATCCGGGAATACAGGAAGTAAAACCATTGGATCATGTGGACACTTACTCCACCCTTCGGGTAAGTCTGAGAAATCCAGCGGTTCTAAGACTTCATCTACTTTTATTTTGAGTTCCAGAACCTCGGTTTTGCCAAAATATACGTTATCCATCTAAGTCACCTCAAAGGCAAATACTATTGTTGCCCAAGTTGTTTTTATGGATCATATTGTATTCTTATTTGTCTGACTATCTTACTGCTCTATGCAAGCGGGTCTATCGAGAACATCCAGCCTTCATTATCCCATTTATTTTTCAAGTATGATAGATGGCCTTTTATTTTCGCACTACAACGGCTCTCCTTAATCCAAGTGTTGATAGGTTCACATTCAGATTCAACTATTGATGACGTGCTTAGTTGGCTTATGTTAATTCTACGTTGCCCAGCTTGCTCTATCCAGACAAATTGGACAATGTGTTTAATAGATGCCTCATTAAGCATATCTTTCCATTCAGGTTTTGAGCCAAAAAGCTCGAAACGGCTTTTGGGAATAATAATTACTTCTGGTTTTATGACACGCAAATCTGCTTTTAGGTAAGGTAATGATTTTGGGACATGCTCTTTTTTGGGGTCTTTATTCGTCTCATCAGCCTCGTGGAAAATTGTAAACTTAAATGGATTTGCAGTGCTTATCTGCTCAGAAAATTCACTTATTTCATCGCTTAAATCATGCTCAAGCATTCTTAACGCGAACCAAGTAATTACATACTGATCACGACAATCAAATGGGGTTATGTGCCTATGTGGAAAATATTGTGATTCTTTTGACGGCCACCGCGACCTGGACACAACATAGTCAAAACCTCGAACCTTGTAAATGTTAATCAGTTCACTGGGATATTCACCTTTAAAATTCTCGCAAGATGCAAAGGAAATGATGTGTTTCCTCATTTTAGACCCAATGGCCGTTATTGCCGGTGGGATTTGGAATGCCCAAGCAGGAGCACCATTAGTAAGCCAAAGCTTCTTATATATTTTTAAAAGTTTAGTTTCGTCTTTATTTAACATATTTATGCTTTCCATTTTTGATTTAGAATTGATATCCAATGTTAGCCCCAAATGTAAAGACATTACTTGATCCGCCGATCAAAGACGCTGTTTTCCGCTCCAAATCGCTGCCATTGTTTACGTCTATAAGATATAAGCCTTTATATGCATCTATTTCTATATCTTTATTCTCCATGCTGCGTGTTAATCTTAGTGCCCCGGAGACATAGATACCTTTATATACAGATATCTTAATCCCGGATCCTATAAAATATGAAGCACCGGATACATCGTAGTCTTCATTTCTATCATATATCTGCTGCGTTGTATTTGTTGTAGTGTTTTCTATCGTCTTTTCAGTCCTAACGGCAACAGACATATTTAAATAACTTATTCCAGCATGAAAAAACGCTATTTTATTCTCATCCAGGTACTTCAAAAATGATAGTCGCCAGACATTAAATCGCGGAGAAATAGTTCTAATATATCTTCTATTGTAATTATATTTAACATTCCCATTGCTATCTAGTTCTGAATACTGGAATAGGTCTGTTTCTCTATATTCATATTGATCTCTAGGGAGTAAGACTCCTAAACCCACATACCAGTCTTTGAATAAATCATATTTTACCTCAAACTTGTTTAATAAGATAGCTGAAGGGGCCGATTCCTCTTTTTGTTTGCTTATAATTGAAGTATTAACAAGATAAGGTAAGTTTTGTATAAATTCAATCTGTTCTATGCCATATTCAAGGAGTAGCTTATCTGAAGTATGGCCGATCCCTGAATATATACATAATATCATTAAACAAAGTATGCTTTTTTTCAGATATTATCCTACTTTATGATTATTTATAGATATAGACTCATTTTAATGAGTATGATTAATCTCTACTGACACCGTTATTCGTCTTATTATCAAAGTCACCAATCAGTCCTTTTGCTAAACCATTAACACCTACTATATACTTATCTTTGAGATGCTGTTCCCTTGCAACATTGATATACAATAATACCATTGCATATTTATTTATTAATATATCGATACCTAAACCTTTATTTCTATCATTACTAGCAGAAATATAGTCATTTAAAGCTTTTACTTCTTCCTTGTACACATTATTCATAAATATAGACTTTTTTAATTCATCACTCAACTGATTTATATTTTGATTATTTACAACACGATAAGCCATCTTCTCAGCCCAAAGTTCAGAAATTTGATCACTAATCAATTTAATATCAGCCTCTTTCTTTGTTAACACATCATTTAAAGATGAAACTTTTATATTCATTTCAGCTTCTAATTCTGTAGCCTTAGGAATTTTATAATCTATACAATTCTTTAAAGATAATATTTCTGTTTTTAGCGAACTATTTTCTGCCATAACAGAATTAAACCTATTTTTACTCCAATAAAACTTGTCAAATAAAAGTAAACCTAAAATAAGTAATCCGGCTAAATTAATTGCCATAATAATACTCCTCTGTAAAGCTTATAGTATCATACTTCTCTAACTACTCGCACATTTTTATGATTATATGTATCTTTATTCAAAATTTTATCAATTCCATGTTTTTATACTTTTCTTTTTTGCTACTGCTTTTTTACTTATTACTGGAGAGGTTGTTTTATAAGGTCTTTTTATTCTCATTTTCTTAACTGCTTTAATTAGTTTTGCAAGTTTGGGGTATATTAAAACGAAATAATGATAATTATTATACGCTAAATCTATTCCGCAGTTGTCATTAATACCTAATTCTTTAAGAGTAATTTCACCTGTTTTATTTGAGTAAAAATGATCAAAAAGAGATTCTCCTGGTGATACACTACTAGGCCAATCTATTTTTCCATATTTTTCCGTAAAACTTTTCGATTGGATAGGATAGTATAGTTCGAAAAGAGGTTCCTCAGTAAAATCAGCATAATATACCAGAAGTGCACATGCTTTATTATTTTTTTCCACATAACGTCTAAATGTAGAATGCAATGATGTACTATATCTTGTAGAAAGTTTGATTGCACTGTTTAAGCTCAGGGATAAGTCTTTTAGTTCTTGATCAAACCTATCAATTTGAAATTGCAGTAAAGATGCACCTAAATTTGCTTCGTAATCTAACAATTTTATAGGCTTTCGGAGAATGGTATTTTTATTATCTATATGGGGACTAAATCCAGGATACTTATTATGCCAAGGCAATATTTTGTGAGTTATTTCATGAAATGTTGTAAATTTTCTTTGAGAAGGATGTGCGTAAATAATTTTTTTATCAAAATTTATGTAGCCATATATATCAGGCTTTTTATTCTCATTAACAATCCGTTCTCCAAACAATTCCTTATATGCTTCTGAGTACTTTATCAGTTTCAGTTTTACAGCATTTACAAGTGTATCTACGGGTGTTGGGGGATTAACAATACCAGTTTCATTGAGAAGTTTGTGAATGAAATTAGATATTTCATTGTGTTTTTCCAACGTTAAATTGTTATCAAATATTTTCATGACAAACACTCCTTAAATAAAATAAGACCACACCGGTAAACCGACGTGATCTTATTTTGAAGATATACCCACCCCTAGACTGTCCATAAGGGTGATTATACATCTTTGATAATGCCTTTTCAAACAATACTCAGATTTAACCTAAAAGCAGAAGTTTGCCTTAAACGCTTTTTCAACAGCCGCCGAGACATCGTCAAGTTTATCGTTCTTGGCAGTTTTAATCCACTCATTGTATTCTTTCTTAAGCTCTTCCCTGGGGATGTCTGCTATGCTTACTTTTTCCGCCGATTTTTTATCCTTCTCCTTATTGGCTTCTACGACTCTCCAAAGCGACACCTGAAGCTCTACAACGGCAGAAATTGCCTTCCTTACGATCTTTGACATACTCGCACGTCTCCTGAACGACATGGCCTTTAAAACCCCATATTGATCTTCGTCTATCCACACCTTGATTGGTTTCTGGTCCATATATGGCCTCCTGGGGCACTGTGTGCCCTCTACTATATTATATACAAGAAAACCAAATATTTATTCACCAAAATAAGAAAAGGGTAAAAAAGGCGAGGAAATACCAGGTCACAGACAAGAAAGAAGGGATATTGGGCAAATTTCAACAAGGGAAAGTTGTAAGAAAGGTACAAACATTATCTGCATAGCCTATGCCTGAAATGACTTATAGGTCGTAAGGCCATTGTCTGTTACTCCTGTAGGTGCCGAAACAACATATATATAGGTACAGAAGCGGTCGCAGAGACCTTATTGCCTTTCGCTAGCCCATAAATGATACCTATCTTGCTTTGGAATCCTGGAAGCCGGTCCAGGAATCGCGGGCAGATAAAATAAGTAACTTAATAAATCTATAAAGAAATGATATAATTAGCACATGAAAAAACTTACACAAAAAAAGACTCAGATTAACACACTGAAAGATAAATTTAGAGAATTGGAGCGGCCCCGTGGTTACAATAGTAGGTTTTTTCTCTATAACAAAGAACTGTTGCCGGTAACTTGCATTGCTGAATTTGTTGGTCCCAGGACTGAAGAAGCAAATCTCTTCTTTTATACTTATGACGAAAATGATCCAAACAATACATATTGGATGCCGGGTGTCGATACCACAATCCCTGATGATGTTCTTGAAGATATGAAGGAAAACACACTTAAAGACACTCCTGCTGAAAAGTTCCCTTATGATGTGTACCCTGGCGATCAAATGGGTGTACTTGTTCCCAAATATATAAGTAAAGATATAGATAAAATTGAAAATTTTAAAATATTCAGACTATGCTATTTAAAATACCAAAAGTGGAATAAAGAAATAATTATTTTGCAGAACTACAAAGAATTTAATGACGCTTTTTATAAAAATAAATACGACAAGATAATCAGAGAAATAAATAGTAAAGATACTATGAAAAGGGCTGAGGGATATGAAAAACTTTACGATGAGAGGAACTATCATAAGATGATGATGTCCTTACCAGTTGAATTTTACCAACTTCTTTCAAAACAGATTGTTTTTATTGAAAATATGAATCGATTAAATTATGAAAAGCTTTATGATGAGGCTTTGAGGCAAAATGTTATGCAAGTAGAAAAAGGATCTCACAGAAATTTTCTGTTTCCTTTAGAATATTATAATTTTTGGAAAGAATTAAAGTCGCCGGAGAAAAATGATTTTTATCAAAAAGAGAAGGACATCAAAAAACAATTTATTGATGCAAAGAAGGATATAACTAAGCTTTACAAAGATTATGTCGAAAATAATTGTAAGGAAAGGATTGATGATGAATTGTTAATAATAATAAATAGGTATAACTTCGCATATAAACAAGACATTGCTAGGCGAAATATAACTTTCCGCAAAGGTGAAGATGCCTTAAAAAAAGATAATAAATATGTTAGCACTATTCATAAACGAAAAATATTTTATGAAATGCCTCAGCCTGAGAAATTTATTGGAGAGCATTGGGATGCATTAGTTTCCGAGCTTAAAAAGATAAATATTTTAAAGGAATGTAGAGAATGTCATAAATATTTTCAAAGAAATGCAGATGAAACTTTGGATAAATTTGCTAAAGGAATTAATTTTTGCGATATTGATGTGTGTTACAAGAATCATAGAACTAAAGAATTATTAGCCAAAAGTAAGAAGTAAAAACCCCTTCATTTTACAATTCTTTTATCAAACATCAAAAAACACTAAAAAACGACCTTGATTCTTGATTTAATAAGCCACCACTACTTGCTACACTGTGAGCAATGAGGAGGTGGTATTTTTATTTTCGGGAAACGCTTCGCCTGATAGCAGATAACCGAGAAATAAATTGGAAACAGGTAAAATTAAATTGGAGGAATTAAGATGGAAAAGGTAAAAGAAAACAAAGTAAAAGTTGAGAAAGTTAAAGTAGAATGTCCATTCTGTTGTTGTGTCACAGAATGTTCAAGCGACACGCAGATGGATTTGCAGTATTGTCCGGACTGTGGGGCAAGATTCAGTGGTGAATGCAAAAATTGTGGTTCTGAGATTTCACCAGTATTTGCATCTTTCTGCGTGGAATGTGGTAATCGCTTTTTCAAGACCCGTGAAGAGTTGGGTAAAATGTTTGATTTGTAATAACACTTAAGGGGCCAGGTGGTCAACTCCTGGCCCCCTAAATTCTAAACAAAAGGAGAGTTTTATGAAAAAGAAAGAACAAGTAAAAGACATGACGGTTACAAAAAGTTTCTTTTATAGGGCCAACGATGGCAGAGTGGCGGAATTGATTTACGATCCCTGCGGTGAAAAACAGAAAAACTGGGCTGTTTATGTTAATGATGGAATTAGTATTTGTGAAACACTTAATGTAGATGGTGTGCTTGTCCACCCGGGCCTAGAAGATGACATGAGTATTTTTGAAAGTGGAACGGTTCTCTTCTCAAGCGGCATAGAAGATTATGAAAGCGACGGAGCTTTGCTGGATGAGGCTATTAATTTCATACGAGATTATGTAACTGTCTCTCCAGGATTTACGTTCCTATCTGCGTTGTATGCGTTTTACTCATACATCTTTGATAAATTCAGTGTCTTGCCATACCTCCGCGTAATCGGCGAGTATGGGAGCGGTAAAAGCAGATTTCTTCAAACGGTTGGCTCCATATGTTACCGTGGGATGTTTACCGGGGGTGCCACAACAGTATCTCCGATATTCCGAATCATCAATCAGGTACGAGGAACCTTCGTTCTTGATGAGGCTGATTTCAAAAACTCCGGAGCCCGGGCGGACATCACAAAGATTCTTAATTGCGGATACATGGAAGGAATTCCCGTATTAAGGACTGAAAAAGGCAAACCCAGGGCCTTTCAGGTGTATTGTCCTAAAATACTAGCCACAAGAGGGGAATTCCAGGACCAGGCTCTTGAAAGCAGGTGCATCACTGAGGAGATGGTACTACAGCCACAATCGCATGTCCCTGACATTCTTACTAATGACTTCAAAATCAGGGCTCAATCCCTACGCAACAAGTTCATGAAATGGCGATTAGTGAACTATGGAAAAGCTATAGTGAACGACAATATTGTATTTCCTCAAGGCATTGAACCGCGACTTAAACAGATACTAAGGCCGCTGTTTAGTGTTTTTGAAGACCCAAAGATCCGCAAAGTGATTATTGACTTTGCAATGCAGTATGACAAAAAGATAGTGGAATCACATAAATCTAGCGTTGAATACAGCGTATTGGAAGCCATTGAGTACCTTCGTGACATGAAGGTTATCCCGATATCAGAGATAGCTAAGCGTGTTAGTGAAAAGGAAGAGGATAAGAAGCTCACACCTAAGAAGGTCGGCGATATAATACGCCGAAGATTGTTGATGCCTACAGAGCGGAAAAGCCATGGTTATGTCATGAACTATGATGAGAGTAAGCTGAAAATGCTCAATCGTAGGTATGGTGTAGTCAATGGCGAGAGGATGAACGTCATCAACTTATAAGATGGGTATGTTCATGCTTCTAGGTGAAGCACAGCCAATGTACAGATGAAGTTCATTAGCTGAAGTACAGTATAGTTACGTATAGTGCAGCAGTGAGGAAGCGGTGCCACAAGCCACCGAGCCCTCACTTAGATAGGAGGATACGATGAAGGAATCATATTATGGCGGTCCCTAATAAAAGCATCATAAATGCTGTGTTTGACAGGTAATTGAGGTATGTATGGGTTATAACCCAATAAAATTTAAAGGAGCGTAAAATGAAAACTTATATCGTAAAAATGCAAACCGGAATAGAAGAAAGCATTGAATTTGTAAAAAAGAAGCTGGCTAATTTCGCTGTAAACGTGGGATTAAAATGCGGCCATGCGTGTACATATTGCAGCAGCAGCTCTTTGTATAGAACGCATCCGATTTTTAAAGAAATCGGAAAAACTGCATTCGAACAAGGATTTTGTGTTGTTGATCCAGGTATAGCAGAAAGGATAAGCCAAGATCTGCACATACTAAATGAAAACGATACTGTCATGGTATGTACGCTTTCTGATGCCTGGGCACCTGAGTCGAAAAAATATGACCTAGGTAGACAGATCCTTGAGGGACTCTTAAAAACCAAATGTAAGGTCAGAATTCTTACCAAAAATGCTTCTGTAGCAGAAGACCTTGATATTATACAAGAATTTGGTGGTAGAGTTTCATTTGGAATAAGCCTTACAGCAACTAGAGCCAAGGAGGAAATAATCTCTGCAATCGAGCCTAATGCCTCAAGCATTTCAGAGAGGATCAGTGTTATCAAGAAGGCACATAGACTTGGAATTCCTGTTTTCGGTATGCTGTGCCCGCTTTTACCTGGAATATCTGATGATAAAAAGTCCATTAAAGAACTCCTAAGGATAGTTAATGATGCTGGGGCTCAAGAAGCATGGCTTGAACCGGTTAATCCTCGCGGGAACGGACTAATATTGACTGAAGAAGCCTTATCTAAAGCTGGCTATAAAGAAGAAAGCCGTCTTGTCTGCGAGGTAAGGCATAATAAATCCTGGGTAAAGTATACAGAGAACCTAGTCAATAACATCAATGAAGCAATAGATGAAATGGATATAACCGGTCATGTCTTGCTTTATAAAAGCTCATTTAGATCAAATAAGTTGCCAAGGTTTAAGGGAAAAGCGGATATTATATGGTTGGTAAAGGTCGAATAAAGAACTTAATATTAAACAGAAGGGATAAAACGATGAAGAAGAACACTAAAAAACAGAGTTCTGATAGTTTAAATAAAGCGAAATTCAAATTTAAACCTGAAGAAATGCAATTTTTAATGAATGAACTGCTGTATAAAACTGAAAAAATAATTTTGGGTCAAAAAATCGTAGAAGTAAAAAATAAAAAAGTCGATAAGTAAAAAAGATTCTACTATAGATTTCAGAGGGTAATAGTATGCATGGAAGAAGAAGATGGAAGAACATTTGTTAAACATTAAAGAATTAGCCCAGTACCTCAATGTCAAAGTAAAGGCAATATACAACATGGTTTATGAAAAAAGAATTCCAAAAATAAAGGTCGGCAAACTGCTACGTTTTAATAAAACTCAAATTGACGCGTGGCTGAAGCTCAACACCACCGTTCCTTTTGGAATGGAAAAATGCTATAATGCAAATCAGGTGGAGGGTGAGGAGACAAAAAAATGAGTGTCCGTCACCCGCCTAATAAGAAATGGATTTACGATTTCCGGCATCTCGGTAAACGATACAGGAAACGGTTCAAGTCCAGGAGTGCCGCAGCGAGAGCGGAAGCTCAAAAACGGTTAGGGCTTAATAGTAATCCTGACCATGATGAGCGGATAACTTTCAGAAATGCAGCTCAATTGTTCTTTGAAAACCATTCGCGAACTAGCAAGGTTGTATGGAAAGATGATAAAAGCAAGATTGAATATCTTAACAGTCTTTTTGGAGACAAGAAGCTGAAGGACTTTACGTCTTTTGATATTCAGTGTTTGCGTAATAATCTACAGGAAAAAGGGCTTAATTCCGCAACAATCGATAAATATCATGCTTTGATTAAGACGATATTTAATAAAATGACACAGTGGAAAAGATTCAGCGGCCCCAATCCTGCCAGCGAAGTAAAACTCAAAAGAGAACCGAATGCTCACATCAGGTGTTTAACCATGGATGAGTTAAGGTTGCTGGAAGAGAATATTAAAGATGATATAGTTTTTCCGTACTACCTAGTTGCTCTCCATACCGGAATGCGAAGAAGTGAAATTTGCAGGATGAAATGGGAAGACATAAATATGATTGCTAAAACAATTTATGTTCCTATATCGAAGTCCGGCAAAGCAAGGCATATTCCGATGAACGATGTAATTTATGACTTGCTTGCTGAACTTTACGGTTCAGGAAAAGATGCCCAAAGCAAAGTCTTACGTGACTATGATCCTACATACATCTCTCATCGGTTTATTAAGAAATGTAAAAAACTTGGCATCAGAGATTTTAGGTATCACGATTTAAGACACACTTTTTCGAGTTATCTGGTTATGGCAGGTGTAAACATACACACGGTTAGCAGATGGTTAGGACACGCTTCGATCGCGATGACAGAGAAAAATTACACGCATCTGTCGCCTAATTATCAGAATGAAGAGATACAGCATTTAAACGAGCTGTCAATTCATTCACAAGAATCAAACAGGACAACTTTTGGACAACTTTTTGATATTCAGGGGAATTCAGTAATACCAGAAAATCAAAAACACATTGAAAAATCAATATAATATAAAAGCTTGCCGCCATCGTCTAGTGGTCCAGGACATCGCCCTCTCAAGGCGGAGATCACGGGTTCGACCCCCGTTGGCGGCGCCAAAAATACTGTTTAATTGAAATATAATAGAAGCATTTACGTAAGCGAAAGATTGATAACCGTACAGGGGGCGAAGCCAACTCGAAGCGCCCACTAATGTGGGAAAAGTCCCGCCACAGCGGGACGGCAGCGAGAGTGGCCGGCTG
The DNA here is from genome assembly GCA_020523885.1 of Candidatus Liberimonas magnetica. NCBI lineage: Bacteria > Pseudomonadati > Elusimicrobiota > Endomicrobiia > Endomicrobiales > Candidatus Liberimonas > Candidatus Liberimonas magnetica. Next base: position 82,706 of record JAJAPY010000005.1, read on the forward strand.
CGGGTGAGCGAGTGAAACGAACGAAGGAGCAGTACCCCCGTTGGCGGCGTTTTTTTATAAAGTTAAGAAAAAGTTAAATATTAAATAAGATGTTTTGAAGTTCACTTACTCCTTTCCCCCCTGATCCCTGTGCTCTGCAGTTACTATTCCACCATCTGTTTTAACATCACTATAGCTTTTTGATTTTTCGGGTCTATGGCGAGGACTTTTTTGAGCTCGTCAGCGGCTTCTTTGAGTTGTCCTTGGTAATAGTAGGCTGTGGCAAGGTTAAGAAGAGAGTCTGTCTGGCCGGGGTTTATTTCAAGGGATCTTTTCCAGTAGCTAATAGCTTTTTCCCTCTGGTTCAACAAGAAATATATGTTTCCAAGGTTATTTAAAGGCCCGAAGATGTTCGGATTAAGCCGGCTTGCTTTCTCGTAGTTACTTATCGCTGGTTCCCAATTCTTCTCTTTGGCGTATATCCAGCCCAGTTTTTCATAGATCGATGCCTTATCAGGATATTTTTGTGCCAGTTCTTCAAGTTGGGCAACGGATTTTAGAGGTTCTAATACTTTTTCATCGAAAAAGTCCGGAGTATTTGCTACAGCTTTCTCTGCGATGTAGGGTTCAAGCACTTTTTTAAATGAAAAGAATCCAAGGACTATGGTTAAAATTACCCCAAAGACACAAACATTTTTTGACAGCTCCCTTTTTTCAAAATAAGTATCATTAAAACTCTCTATTATTCCCATCACCAAAAAGAAGTTAAGAGCGGATATTATAAACCGCATATCTACGGAAAACATATTTTGGACAAGTATCCCTGAACCTGAAGCGATAAGCCCTGACATGATATATCTTTGTGCGCCCTCCTGTTTTTTAAGGAGTATTAAAGAGTTTTTATAAAATGCTGATAAAAGCCATAAAAAAATGCCGAAACCTATAATCCCTGTTTCAGTAAGATACTGAACATACTCGCTGTGGGCGTCGTTTACAATGAACTGGTTCTGGGGCCAGATCTTTTTAAGTTCTTCGGAAGCAAACTTTGGAAAATAAATATGGAATGTCCCAGGCCCTGTGCCTATCCACGGACTTTTTGACCACATAACAAGAGAGTCTCTCCATATAACGGTATGAGCCTGGTGCCTGGACCAGATATTTTTTGTAAAGAAACCAAAGGCTGCAGCTATTGCCAGAAACAAAACAAAAATATAGGATTTTGATTTTATTGCTTTAATATTTAAAAAAATAAGTATGAACATAGAAAAAATAAAACCTATGTATGCCGCCCTTGTCCTTGAAAGGTATAAAGCAAAAAGGCCGGCGGTAACTGCTATAATGAAAAAACCCCTGGAATAAGGTTTTTTGTATGCAAAGATGAGACTTATGGCTATCGGAAGGACTATTACGATATGAGCGGCAAAAAAAATCGGGTTTCCGAAAGTAGACATTACCCTGCCCATTTTAGGGACAGAGAATATCCATATTCCTCCCGAGTATTGGAGTATACCGTATATAAAAGCAAGAAAACTGCCAGCTACAAAAAAGTTGAGAGCCCATTTTCTTTTTAACTCAGAATCGATGATATGTGAAGCTACAAAAAATGCGGTTATTGAAAGGAGCCCCCGCTTTAATTCGCTTAAAGCGACCGCCCTGTCCGGAGACAAATAGTAGAATGCGATACTAACAGCGCCGTAAACGAGTAACGGGAAGAAAACAAACGAACGCCTGATAAAGAATTTTGCCTCTAGAAATGAAAAAACAAGCCATAGATAAAAAATGCCGTAAAGACCTGTTTCAAAGAGAAGCAGCTTGGGGCGGGAAAGCTTTACATCAGGGAATAAGGGGGTTAAGAAAAGTATTGATAAAAAAAGAAGGAATGTGATGAGGTTTGATCTGTTTTTTAGGGTTGCTTCCATGAAATAGTTTAGTAAGAACAAAATTATAGATGAAATTTAATCTGTGTAATTTGTCTTAATCTGCGCAATCAAGGGGGTAATTTCAGTGCTCCCTAGCACTACTTCGTTAAGTCGAATATCATACGACACTCTTTCTTCTTCGGTGTCTTTGCGAGGAGCGAAGCGACGCGGCAATCTCCAAAACGTCGAGATTGCTTCTCCCGTAAAGCGGGATCGCAATGACAAACCTCACTTAACGAAGTAGTGCTATCTGGTAACAGAGATCTCAACAGGAGCACTTGAACCAATATTTCCCCATATATCCTGGGCTGAGCAGCGTATAAGAAGGCTGCCGGCAGGAAGGTTGTCGGCTTTTAGGGTAAAAAAGTATGGAGCGCCGTAGACATAACCTCCGTGTTTTTCCCATTCATTGCTGTCTTTAATTGATACTTCAAGCCAGGCTTTTTCGATTTCATTTCCTATAATTGAAACAACAAGAGTTTTGTTGGCGGTACCGTCCCTGCCATCTTTTATATCTACTATTGTAACCTCTATATCCTGCTCTGTGCCTGCAGGGATAAGTTTCAGGCATATGGCAGGTTCAAATATAGTAATAGCTGTTTTTAAGGAAGCTTTTAGGTCAAGAGGCGGGTAGCCGCGGATTTCGTTGTTAAGCCAGGAATTGACTTTTTTACTCCCCCATCCGCCGGCAAGCACAGGGCTGCTCGAAGTAGATACAAAAAATGGCGTAGGGGACCACAGAGCGATATAATTCGGGCCTTCAAAGTTCACTTCTTTTATAGGCACCTCAGCCCAGAACCACCTGGCTTCTCCGACCCCTTCAAGAGCGTTTTCATAATCAGCTTCACAAGGTATGTCTTTTGTCTGCGTTAAAAAATAGCTTTGAGATGCTTTCCAGGAGGGGCTTGAAGAAAGAGCCATGTCTATCTCGCCCGGGATAGGCTCTTTTTCCCAGATAGGTCTTTTAGGCACGTTTTGAGTTTTTGTACGGCCGAGTTTTGCACCGATATAAGCTTTCCTGTACTCTCCTTTTGGCGGTTGAGGGATCATTTCTATCCAGCAGACATTGTACCCGGCATACCAGCTGCCGTCCCAGCCGCCGTTGGCAAAAATATTGTAGTCGTTTATATTTGTAAGCTCAGATAAATAAACAGGCAGGTTGAGCGAATGGATTAGTTTGTTTTGAGGAGGTTCGCTCTGCATATTAATCAGGATGGAGCTTTTTGCGCTTTTTTCAACCGCGAAAGAAAGACTGTAGAATAAAATTAATGACACAATCAGCAAAACCGGTTTAAAAATTATCTTGTTCATTTTCTTTTTGATCTAAGTATTAATGAGAGCCTTTCAAGTTCTTTTAAAGAATAATAAAATATTTCGACCTTGCCTTTCTTCGGTTTCCCTACTATTTTTACTTTTGCACCTAAGTGGCGTTGAAGTTCTTCAGCAAGGCTCGTAAGCTCTGCGTCGGATTTTTTCTTTTTCTTGCCAGATTTCAAAACTGATTTCCAGCTTGCGACTATTTTCTCTATTTCTCTGACGGTAAGTTTCTCCCTCAGGATCTTTTCTCCGAGCATTTTCTGCTTTGTCTTGTCATCTATGCCTGCAAGTATCTTGGCATGGCCTATGCTTATCGCGCCTACGATTATAGCTTCCTGTATATCCTGGTCCAGGTTTAGGAACCTTAAAGTATTTGCAATGACTGACCTGTCTTTTCCAAGGGTCTTGGCCAGGTCTTCCTGGGTAAGTTCAAACTCCTGGGACAATCTTTTGTAAGCCCTTGCTTCTTCTATAGGGTTTAAGTCTTCCCGCTGCAGGTTTTCGATTAAAGACAGCTGGAACTTTTCTTTGTCATTGACCTGCTTTACAATACAGGAAACCTCTTTTAAGTCCGCGATCTTGCATGCCCGGAGCCGGCGCTCGCCTGCTATGAGCTCGTATTCACCCGGAACCATGCTTTGAGTTACCACAAGAGGCTGGGCCAGCCCGTGCTCTTTTATTGATTCTGCCAGCTCGCCTAATTTGGTGTTGTCAAACTCAAGCCTTGGCTGGAACCTGTTAGGCTTTATTTTTTCTATCTCAACTTTTATGATATTTTCTGAGATGTTGGATGCTTCAGGTACTGTTTTTGGAAGAAGCGATTCAAGCCCTCTGCCTAATGCTTTGTGCATAAAAACCTCCCGGACTAATTGCAAAGTGCAAAATTAGCAATTAGCATTGCAAAATAAAGAAGTAAATACTGTTCAATTTTCAATGCTAATTGTTAATTGATAAATTTATATTTAAGGTGTTACAACAACAGCTTCTTGCCTTGAAAGAAACTCGTGCGCCAATTCAAGGTAAGCCTGGGCGCCGCGGGATGATTTATCATATAAAATGATAGGTTTTCCGAACCCGGGGGCTTCTGCAAGCCGGACTGTCCTTGAAATAAGGGTAGTATAGACCTTTTCTCCGAAATGCTTTTTCACCTCTTCTATGACCTGTTCGGATAGGTTAATCCGGCTGTCATACATAGTTAAAAGTATCCCTTCTATGGTAAGGTTCTTATTTAGGTTTTGCCTTATTAAATCAATGGTTTTTAGAAGCTGGCTTAACCCCTCAAGCGCATAGTATTCGCATTGCATTGGTATTATCACAGAATTAACCGCAGCCAGGACATTTACTGTTAAAAGCCCCAATGATGGCGGGCAATCAATAAATATGTATTTATATTCTTTTTTTAGAGTTGAAAGGATATTCTTTAGCTGGACTTCCCTGTTTTCCATATTAACGAACTCAACCTCAGCACCTATCAGGTCAATACTTGTAGGCGCAAGGTCCAGCGAGTTCACCTCTGTGGGCCTTATTATATCATTCAGGGACAACTGATTAGTCAACACTTCGTAAATGTTTTTAGTTGTGTTTTTATCAACACCCAGCCCGCTCGTAGTGTTTGCCTGCGGGTCAAAGTCTATCAATAGTGTATCATTCCCTAAAGAAGCGATTCCTGCAGCAAGGTTTATAGCTGTGGTTGTTTTTCCGACCCCGCCTTTTTGATTTGCGATAGCTATGATCTTTGCCATGGCCATTATTATAGCAAAATAAAAATAAAAAATGCAAGCATGAAATAAAATTGTTCCACATGGAACAATTTTTAGTGATTAGTTCGGAGTCAAGAGTAGTAACTCCGAACTATAAACTAATAACTCCGAACTTTTAAGTTCAATTCTCTTGTAAGGTTTTTAAGTTCCTGGGCCCTTTTCCATTCTGACAGTTCGTATATAGGGAAAAGAGAGTTATTGTGCCATAAAGGGTCATCACAGGGCAGGATATTTTTAATTTTTTCCCAGTCCGCAGTTCCTGGGATAGGCGAATATTCGGCTATAAATACAAATGCTCCGTTTTTATTGGCGTACTTTATGGATTCTTCAATTTCAAAGAAATCCTGGCCCGGCCTGCCCATAAGGATATAAGCGCCGTATTCCCCCTTTTTAAACCCTGCATTTTGCAGGTTTTGACAGGCTGTTTGAAATTCAGCCGTATTTAATTTATCTCCGCTGTTTTTAAGGCTTGTGCTGTTTACCGTTTCAAGGCTTAGCCTTGGCATTATAAAATTAGTTTTTTTTAGAAATTTGGCAAGATCTTTTGTTAAATATCTTGCATGAAGGCCGTTAGGTGTATGAAAAAAACCAGTAACTCTCAATTTTTGTATTTGCGAAAGGATAGGTATTATATGCTCTTCGGGTTTATAAAACAAAGCATCGTCGTAAAAAACAAAGTTTTTTATCCCTGAGCCGTAAAATTTATTTATCTCAGATGCGACCAGGACAGCCGGTTTTCTTTCCCATTTTCCACCCTCAAGCACACCTATCGCGCAATAACTGCACCGGAAGGGGCATCCTGTACTGGTACGTAGCGCAACATAATTGAGTTCGCTATAGAGTTCATACATTGGGCTAGGATAATCTTTGAAACACAATTCCTGGATATCCGCTATCTTGAGTTCTTTAAAAAGCCTAAAAAGTTCGGATAAGTTATTCCCCTTCACCACATAGTCGGCCCCTGAGTTTGCTATTGCATGGTCATAGCATAAACTTGCATAGATTCCCCCCAATATTACCGGAATACCGGGAAAATATCCTTTCATGGTATTTATGGCTTCGATTACTCCGGGGTACCAGTAAGTCATGCCTGAGGTTATCAAAATTACATCAGGTTTAGGTGTGTTTTCAAGAGCTTTTTTGAAGGTTTTATGCGGCATTCCGTATCTTTTGTATTTTCTTGGTATTTTTTTTAGAATTTCTGGTTTTTGAACCTCTTCCTGCAAATACTTGCCGCAGCCCCACCGGTTTGATACCGGTTTTAGAAGTGCCGGGTGATTCCTGTCCATACAGTCGATAAGATTTATATTTGCGCCGCTGTTTTTTAATATACTTGCGATATATAAAAGCCCCAAAGGTTTAAGCCAGAGGTCATATGCCGCAAAATCATAGATCGGAGGATTAATTAATAAAAATTTCATGGTTAGTTATGAGTCTTGAGTTCTGGGTTGTGTGAAGAGTCAACGATTTTGGTTTTGCTCAAAACTTATTTGTTCCACGTGGAACATTCACAAAATCAAAATAGGTTTTTTAAAGAACCTATTTTGATTCGAAACCGCGAAGCTTAATACAGCTTACCCCGCCGTGATGTAAGTCCCGCCTTGGCGGGAATGAATGTAATGATGGCGGGATGTCACGTTGTTCAAAGGAGCCTCCGGCTCCTGCCGGAGGGGTTCCACCTGTTCAAATAAAACATTTGTTAATTTAATTGAAATATCAATCAGTTTTATGCAATAGCATGTCTTTTGAAAATCTTGCCATATAAATATTAAATTCGCAAAATATATTTTAACTTTACCATGTCGTTCAAATTGTTTAGCTTGATTTAGGCAAAACAATCAGCCCGTATAATTATACATTTAATTATTACATGTTTATTTTTTAAAGTCAAGATTTTATTTTAAACTACCATTTGACAATAATTATAGAGTTTGCTAAAATTAATTTAAACAAATTTTTAAAATCAGGCACCTGTGCATTTTTAAGGGGATACGACACCAAAGACAGCAAGGTTTCGATACCGGGTACAGGAATATCGGGCTTTAAAACAAAAATAATGGAAAAAAAACAGACTATCTTAATAGCTGACGATGAATTCAGCGCAAGAAGTATATTAGAAAAATTGATAACCGACCAGGGCTACAACGTAATTACTGCGTCTGACGGACATACCGCAAGAGAAAATATATTGCGCTCAAACCCTGACCTTATTATCCTTGACAATTATATGCCCGGAATATCGGGCAACGATATTTGCCGGGAAATAAAATCCAATCCTGAAACAAGGTTTATTCCTGTAATTACCCTTACAGGTTATACGGAAACCCCGGATAAGATCGAGGCTATAGAAGCAGGGTCCGACGATTTTATAAACAAGCCTTATAAGGCGGTAGAACTCTTAACCAGGATAAAATCCCTATTAAAAGTAAAGGCGTTGTATGACGAACTTGATTCTGCGGAAGGTGTGATATTTGCCTTAGCCCGGGCCATAGAAGCTAAGGACACTTATACCCAGGGGCATACGGAGCGTGTAAGCCAGTTTGCTATCCTGGTAGGCCACCACTTCGGCCTTTCAAACGATGACCAAAGCTATTTATTTAAAGGCGGCATACTCCATGACATAGGAAAGATAGCCGTTCCCGATGCCATTTTAAACAAGCCGGGGATGCTTACCGACGAAGAATTTGCCGTGATACGCTCCCATCCTGACAGGGGGGAAAAGATATGCCAGCCGCTCAATTCGATAAAATCTGCGCTAACTATAATCCGGCACCATCATGAAAAAATGGACGGCACGGGGTATCCGGATAAACTCTCCGGCGAAAATATCCCGGTCGTAGCGCGTATCATGGCTATAGTTGACGTCTATGATGCTCTAACCACCAACCGGTCTTACAGAGCGGCTATGCCCCAGGCAAAAGCTTTTTCGATATTGGATAACGAAGCGGACAAAGGCTGGTGGGATAAAAGGATATTAGCCGAGTTTAAAAAACTTGTGGTATATGTCTAGAAAAGGGGTGGGGAAGAACCCCGCTCTTCCTAAAACTAAGGGCTCAAACTCTGTTTAGACGTGATAAAAAATAATTAATATGATAGGCATTATTCTCAATTATAAAGGAAGGGCGGGGTGAAAAGGGTCGCGGTAATTACTTCCGGTGGGGATGCACCAGGAATGAATACGGCGATCAGGGCTGTTGTAAGGGAAGCTATATACACGGGTTTTGATGTACTGGGTATCCAGCACGGATATGCAGGGCTTTTAGAAAACCAGATAATACCCCTTAACACCCGTTCAGTTTCAGGTATAGTCAATCTGGGCGGGACTATGCTTAAGACCTCAAGGTGCCAGGCAATAAAGACTGAGGCCGGCATCATAAAGGCCGTTGAAATACTAAAATCTCATTGTATTGACGGAATAATAGGGATCGGAGGGGACGGTTCCCTTTGTGCCCTTGAACGGATATCCAGACACGGTATAAACGGAATATCTATACCTGCTTCTATCGACAACGATGTATTCGGTACGGATGAAACAATAGGTTTTGATACAGCCACGGATACGGCTATAGATGCGATAGACAAAATAAGAGATACAGCCCAGAGCCATGAGAGGATATTTATAGTGGAAGTCATGGGCAGGGAACACGGCTTTCTTGCCCTTCAGATCGGCATCGCAGCCGGCGCCGAGTTCGTATTGGTTCCCGAGATAAAATATAACATAAAAAAAGTTTGTGAAGAACTTAAAAAAGAGGTAAAAAAGGGAAAAACATCCATCATAATAATATTTGCCGAGGGAGTGGGAGACCCTTTTGTGTTTTCAAAAGAGGTACAGAAAGCCACTAACCTGGAAGTCAGAGTAACAGCGCTCGGTTATATCCAAAGAGGCGGCTCTCCGTCGGCAAGGTCAAGGGTTTTGGCAAGCCTTTTCGGTTCTCATGCTGTAAAGATATTTGAAAAAGGGAAAAAGAACAGGCTTGTAGTTTTAAAAAACGGCCGGATATCCGATGTCCCCTATTCGCAGGTTATCGGCAAAGAAAAGAAAATAAATATGGAGTTGTACGGCCTAATACGGCACTTGGCTGTTTAAAAAATAGACTACAGACATCAGACGTCAGACCACAGACAAAAATGTTGTAAGTCTGTAGTCGGAAGTCTACAGTCTGTAATCGGAGGTTTATATGGAATTAACACCGCAGGACCTGGCCTGGTCAAAAGAAGCTCTGACGAGGACCGGGTTGTTTGCTGCCTGTTCAGACACGGAGATAAAACTGCTTATGGACGGCCTTGAAAAAGAGCATTACAAAATGGGTTCAACCATACTTTTTCAGGGCGAAATATCAAGCAAACTCTGCTTTATAGAGACAGGGCTCGTATCTATAAATGTCCGGAAGGGGAAAGAAAAGTTAAAAGTAGCAGAACTTGGGCCAAAAGCTTTTTTCGGCGAGATATCCCTTCTGACACCCAGGGCAGCCACAGCGACGGTAAAGGCAGAGGCAGATACCGACATAATATTTCTTGCAGGAGAACTTGTCCAGAAACTCGTAAAAACAGACCCTATCGTGGCGGAGTTCATAAACAAAAAGATTGAAGAAAGGTTAAAATCACAGCAAAAACCTCAGGATGAAGAACCCCCCAAATAAAGATAATATGAACAAAACACTTGAACTCATAAAAAGAGGGACGACAGAAATAATCTCTCAGGAAGAACTTGTAAAGAAACTCTCTAAGAACACTCCTCTTCGCGTAAAACTTGGTGTTGACCCCACTGCTCCGGACATTCATCTTGGGCATACTGTGCTCTTAAATAAACTAAGGGTTTTCCAGGACCTCGGGCATAAAGTCGTATTTATAATAGGCGATTTTACTGCACGGATAGGCGACCCGTCGGGCAGGTCTGAGACCCGCTCTATGATGAGCGAGGAAGACATTCTAAAGAACGCAAAAACCTACCAGAAACAGGTATTTAAGATATTAGATAAAGACAAAACCGAAGTGGTTTTTAACTCTCATTGGCTCAACCCGCTTGGCCTTGCAGGGTTTTTGAACCTGGCAAGCAAGTATACTGTTGCAAGGATGCTTGAAAGGGACGATTTTGAAAAAAGGTATAAAAACGACGTTCCTATAGCGCTTGTTGAGTTCATGTACCCGCTTTTACAGGCCTATGACTCTGTTGCGGTAAAGGCGGATATAGAGCTTGGAGGAAACGACCAGAAATTTAACCTTCTTGTAGGCCGCGAGTTCCAGCGTGATTTCGGCCAGGAGCCGCAGGTAGTCATAACCATGCCGCTTCTTGAAGGGACTGACGGCGTAAGAAAGATGTCAAAATCCTACGGCAATTATATATCTCTCGACGATACCCCGTGCGATATGTTCGGCAAAATAATGTCTGTTTCAGATGAGCTTATGTTCAAATATTATGAACTCCTGACCACGGTTGACTTAAATGAAGCAAGAAAACTTCACCCAAAAGAGGCAAAAGAAAACCTTGCTGAAGAAATAACGGCCAGGTACCACGGCAAAGAAAAGGCAGAAGAAACAAGGAAAGAATTTGGCAGCGTAGTTTGTAACAAAAACCTGCCGCAGGACATAGAAGAGTTCGCGGTTGAGAAAAAAGAGGTGCAGTTATCAGAGCTCCTTCTTTGTTCAGGGCTTGTTCCGAGCAAAAAAGAGGCCAGAAGGCTTATGGAGCAGGGGGGTGTAAAGATCGCAGGGGAAAAAATAACTGAAGATAAAAAAATATTGATAGAAACAGAAACCATAATTCAGGTGGGAAAAAGAAAATTCAAGAAATTGGTCTGCAAATAGGAACAGCAAGAAATTTCGAATCTCGAATACCGGAATCCGAAAAAATAACCAATAAGGCAAAACGGCCAAAAGAAAAATAGAGTTGAAGACATTTTTAAAAAAGACATTGAATTTGAATTGCGTTTGCTGTTTTTGAATATTCAATATTGTAGTTTTTTTCGATATTCGAAATTGTTTTTTCGAAATTGCCTTGGGGAGGGAAAATGGTAAGGTTAAATTATCTAAAAAAAGTTACTTTTTTTTCGGAGCTCGAAGAGAGCGATCTAAAGAAGATAGTCCAGATAGGGAAAAACCAAAGATTTTTAAAAGATAAGACCATTTTTAATGAAAATACTTCCGGCGAACGGTTCTATATAGTCCTATCAGGCAGGATAAAGATATTTACGAGGTCCGGAGAAAAGAAAAAAACCCTTGCTATCCTTGACAGAGGCGAATTCTTCGGAGAAATGGCCTTGCTTGACATGGAACCAAGGTCTGCTTCAAGCATCGCCCTTACAGAAAGCGAGCTTGTTGTTATAAAGAAGCAGGATTTCAGGAAGCTGCTGGCAAAATACCCCAGGATATCGTTTCAGATAATGAAGACTTTATCCCAGCGCCTGAGGCAGGCAGACAAAGAGATAGAAGCCCTTACTTTTGGAGACGTGATAGGAAGGCTTGCAAATACACTGCTGGAATTCGGCAAAAAGTACGGGCAGGAAACTCAGGAAGGCCTTAAAATAAACATGGCGTTCAGCCACCAGGATATAGCAGAGGTCGTAGGTACCGGAAGGGAGATGGTATCAAGAGTACTCAACCGGTTCAAAAGGCTTAACTGCATCACATATTCCAACCGTTTTATCGTATTGACAGACCAGAATAAGCTTAAGCAATGGGTAAGATAAACATAATGCAAATATCAAATTGCAAAATGCAAAATTAAGGTGTCCGCTATGCCGGACTTATTAAAATTAATCCCGCAAAGCGGGATACAACAATTTTTCATTTTGATATTTTCATTTTGCATTTAATATAAGGGGTTTTCATTGAAATACAACGCGCCGCGCGGCACCCATGACCTGTGGGGAGATGCTGCGGAAAAAATAAGGGTTCTTGAAGATATATGCTGCAATATCTTTAAAATTTATAATTATAAAGAAATCCGTTTTCCTACCTTTGAAGACGCAGACCTGTTCACCAGATCTATAGGCGAAACCACTGATATAGTTGAAAAAGAGATGTATGTATTTAATGACAGGAAAGGAAGAAGGCTTGCGCTAAGGCCCGAAGGGACAGCAGGCGTAGTACGATCATATATAGAAAACAACCTTGAACAGATTTTAGGCATAAGCAAACTCTTTTATATGGGCTCGATGTTCAGGTACGAGCGGCCTCAGGCAGGCAGGTACAGGGAGTTCCTTCAGATAGGCGCAGAGTATTTTAACAACCCGTCGCCCGCGGCAGACGCAGAGATAATCCTTGTAGCTAAAGAAATATTAAACCTTATAGGCTTAAAAGATATAAGTATACATATTAACTCTCTTGGATGTCCCGGATGCAGGCCAAACTTCAGGAAAGCCCTTAAAGATTATTTCTTAAATTGCAAAGACCTTTGCGTTGACTGCAATAAGAGGATAGAAAAGAACCCATTGCGTGTCCTTGACTGTAAAATTGACAGCGAAAAATTCAAAAATGCACCTAAAATTGAGGGTTTTTTATGCCAGGAGTGCAGCACTAATTTCAGCCAGGTGCAGGAACTTTTAAGAATATCAGACTGCCAATTTATAATAGACCACAACCTTGTAAGAGGGCTTGATTACTATACAAGGACTGTTTTTGAAATTCGTTCAAATGCTTTAGGTGCCCAGGATGCTTTAGCAGCCGGCGGAAGATACGATAATCTGGTAGAAGAAATCGGCGGGCCTTTTACTCCTGCGGTCGGGTTTGCCCTTGGCTCCGAGCGTGTAATTATGGCGTTAGACAAATTGAAAATAAATTTAGGTATTAATAAAAACAAATTGATATTTGTAGCAGTTTCTTCTCAAAGCTTGGAAAAAAGCGGTTTTATTCTTGCAAACAAACTAAAAACATTGTATTGTAACGCCAATAATAAGTATACTTATATAATAGAAGGGCCGTTCGGAGAAAGGAGTTTAAAAAGCCAGCTTCGGCTTGCAGATAAGCTTTGTGCAGATAAAGTTATTATTTTTGGAGAAGAGGAATTTAAACGAGGCTGTGTGTTATTGAAAGATATGACCAATAACACACAGAGCGAAATAGCTCTTGGCGAAGTGCAGGCTGATATTTAGCAAAAGGGGTTCATTGAAAAACCTATTTTTTGTCATTCCTGCGCAAGCAGGAATCTAGAGAAGTTGTCTGTCGTCGATATTCCTGGATTCCCGCTAAAGACATGCGGGAATGACAAAATATGTTGGACAGTGATATAATACAATATTTATTTTGAACAATTAAAAGATAGCTTTATGAAAATATTAAGGAAGGGTAAAAAAAATGGCCGTACTTTTATTTTGGGTAAGTTTACCCATAGTGAAGAAGATCTGCTTAATACAGAAAAGTCTTTTAATGACGCTTTAGCAACCTTAAATAGCATAAGAAAAGAAGCAGAATTAATACAGTACGGCAAAATACCGGAGTTCAACAGGAGTATTTATGGAAAAAGAAAAGCCTGCTGAGCAAGATTATCTGGACTTTATTGAATGTCTCAATAAGCATAAAGTAGATTATCTTATAATTGGCGCTTACGCAGTTATAAAACACACGAAAATATCGCGTTATACAAAAGACATTGATTTTTGGATAAGAGACACTATTGAGAATGCCGCCAAAACAACACAAGCAATAAAAGATTTTATCGGGATTGAAGAAAATCCAAGAGCCTTGCTTGTAAAAGATGAGATTTACTATATAGGCATAGAACCAAGAAGAATTGATATCTTTTGCAACCAAAAGGATTTAAGCTTTGAAGATGCTTTTAAAAGGAAAGTAAAAGGTGATTTTTTAGGATGTGCTGTTTCTTATATTTCTATTGATGACGCAATATTTTTAAAAAAGATTTATAAAGATAAAGGAAATGAAGACAAGTACGGAAAAGATATTAAAAGGCTTGAAGCTGTAAACAAAAAAAACAGATAAAAGTGATATTTTGGCTTGTGACTAAAATCACATTTTGTTATTTTTAGTCGGAAAAATAGAGCGCTGCCATAATTGTTTCTTATATAGCTTGACAAAGATATTTATTTTAGCTATAAAATAGTACCTGCGAAAAAAAACAGTATTTATGCGAAAAAAAGCAGCATATAATTCAAAGCAAGCAAAACAGGCAGTAAACGCAAAAAGTGCAAAAAGTTATGTAGCATAAAGGTGTCATAAAAAACCCAAATCACCCTATGTTAATTCTTGATTTAAAACAAACAACTTCAATTCAAACAACATGCATATTAAAATCAGCCGAAGGTCTATTCCGGCTATTTTCATCGTTAAATAAAATTCATCAGCCCCTGTTCGGGGCAAACAGGAGGAAGTGCAATGTTTAAAAAGATTATGTCCGGTGTTATGTTTGTAAGTGCAATTACGTTATTTACGGCAAGTCTCGCTTTTGCTATGCCTGCGTGCCAGGTAGTCCAACCTATACAGGCAGCAGTGCTTACCGGTGTCGTAACTATTTCCGGCACGGCTACCGACGACTCAGGCGGTATAACTACATGCATGTTCTATTTAGATTATGGAACTGGCAATCAAAGGCTGTTAACAACAATAGGGCCTCTGTCTCCTTTAATGAATACAAGCTTTCAATACGTTTGGGATACGACTAACCAGACTACAGGAGCCCCAGATGGAGCACATACAATTTCAATGTTTGTTAGAAATATTTCTATGATGGATAGCCCGGAGTCTACGCGTATTAACGTTACTGTAAGCAACGACGGCGGAGGGCCTTCGGCGCAGTTAATTAATCCTACAAACGGAGCTACAATAACAGGGCTTATAGCCGTAAGCGGTACGGCTGGTGGGGATACTTTTCAATCAGTTCAATTATTGATTTCAAATGACAATACGTTTACTTCCAATGACACGTATCCAATGTCTATAACAAGCGGATTTTATACAGTTTATTGGAGCCCATCCTCAAGCGGGTCCAAATACCTGAAAATACAGGCGTTGCCGACACTAAGCGGATCAGCCGTAGAATCTAATATTGTTAATGTAACTGTCAACCTTACCGGAGGCGGAAGCCCTACTGCACAGATAGTCTATCCTACAGTTGATCAGACGATTACAGGGCCTACAACTATAAGCGGTACTGCATTCGGCGGAACAATAAGCGGTAATCCTGAGGTTATGATTGCCGAAGACTCAACTTTTACAACTAACAGCGGGTGGATGCAAATGGTAATGACCGGCAGTTTCTATACCTGGAACTGGCCTGCGGCTGCATCAGGTGATAAATGGATAAAGATGAAAGCTCTGATAAACAGCACCCCTACTGAATCAAGCGCTGTACATGTTGTAGTAAGCGCAGGCGGCGGAGCAGGGAATTCCATAAACGGCACAATAAACTATTGGAACTACCCGAAAATGAGCGGTACATTATATGTAGTAGTTGGCACAGCAAACGATATTACAAATACAGCAGCGTATGTAAAAAAGGTTCCTTTCTTTAACTACAGCCCCTGGAGTTATGATTTCAGTTACAACATTTCGGATCTTGCAAACGGGACGTACTATGCTTTTGCGTTCCTTGATATGAATAACAATAATGCTTATGACAGCACAGAACCGAGCGGATCGGTTATTGGCGCTTCAGAAATAAGCCTTGCGGGCTCGCCTGCCTATAATATGAATATAGAACTTCAAAACTCTGCAAATATGAAATATCTAAATATAAATAGCCCGCAAAACGGCAATTCAATTTATAAATATGCAACCTGGGGAAACAATATAGATGCGGAAGCCTACGATGGGTCAAGCACAATTGACAGGTTGGAGTTTTATCTTGGCTCTGAAACAACCCCAAGGTTTACCCAGAAAAATGACTGGTATTATAATCCGTTATGGGGTTCATTTATGGCAGATTATTCTGTAATGCCAGCAGGCAACCTTGATATAACGGTAAAAGTTTATACAACCGCTGACCTTGTAAACCCGAGCCAGACAAAAACAATAACCATTACATTAACCGATACGCAGCCGAAGAAAATAAACGGTATGGTTATGTACCAGGGCACAAAATTCGGCAATGTGATAGTGCAGGCATACAAAGAAGACAAAACAACCCTGATGGGCTCTGTTACTCTTCCGAACCCGAAAGACTTTAATATCACTGTATCAACTACCGGGAAATTCTTAGTAAGAGCTTTCATGGATATAGACGGCGATGGGGTATATGATGCGGCAGATGACCCTATAAGTGCGTTCGCCGGCCCGTTCGAAATAACAAATGCGTTCAATGATACGTGGGGCGCATACGTAGACCTTCTAGATCCGGGTTCAGCTTTTACGTATAAAATAGAAGGCAAAGTTGACTATCCCGGTTTTCAGATGAAAGGTCCGCTCTATGTTACAATATCATCCGGCACTGTAAACAATGTTCTTACTAACAAAACCCAAATAATCTATGGTGATTATTGGTCTAAATGGTACACATTTGACGGTTTGACAAACGGGACTTATTTTATCAAAGCTTTTGTAGATGCAAACAATAACACTATGTATGATGATGCGACAAATACAAACGGACCTGGCGGCATTTCTAATCCCCAGGATCCTGCAGGTTTTTATAATAACGGAATGGGTTCATTTAGTACCCCGGAATCGGTTACATTATCAGGCCAAAACTTAAACCTTGGTTTTTTTAACATAAATAATCCTGGAATGACCGGCGGCGGAACCGGTGGGACAGGCGGAACCGGTGGGACAGGCGGAACCGGTGGGACAGGCGGAACCGGTGGGACAG